>CALJNJ010000036.1 GCA_937981945.1 uncultured Caulobacterales bacterium
GAATACAACAGAGCTGGGCGCCAGTCTCATGACCGTTCGGCTAAGTGATGCCGATATCGGAAAATTGAGATCCCGCCATCCCGAGGTTTTAAAAGCGAACTAAGACTTGGCTTCCTGCCAATAAGCTTCCATCTCATCCAAAGATAAATCGTTTATATCAAGATCCGATTCTTTAGCTTTTAATTCTATGTAATTGAAACGTTTAACAAATTTATCATTGGTTCGCCGCAAAGCTTTTTCCGGATCTACATTCAGGCGCCGGGCTAGATTGGTAACGGCAAATAGCAAGTCACCGGTTTCCGCTTCAATTTCATCGGCGTCTAAAGTCATCGACGCGTCCTTCAGTTCATCGGCTTCTTCTTTGATTTTATCAATCACGCCGGTCAGGTCGGGCCAATCAAATCCGACGCGCGCCGCTCGTTTTTGTAGTTTCTCAGCCCGCATCAGCGCGGGTAGGGCGATGGCAACGTCGCTTAATATGCTGCCGTCTTTTGACTTCTCTTTACGCTCCTCAGCCTTCATGGTTTCCCAAGCTTTGGTTTGTTCCTTGGCAGAACGATCATCGCCGTCTCCGAATACATGAGGGTGACGACGAACCATTTTCTCGGTCAATGCATCACAAACATCGGTCAGGTTAAAGGCGTCGTTTTCGCTCGCCATTTGTGAATGAAATACGACTTGAAAAAGTAAATCTCCCAGCTCCTCTTTCAGCGCTGCCATGTCGTTTTGAGTTATGGCCTCGCGCACCTCATAGGCTTCCTCGATCGTGTAGGGCGCGATGGTCTCAAAGGTTTGCTCTTTATCCCATGGGCAGCCGGTGTCCGACCGGAGTTTTTCCATCAGAGCGGTCAATCTCTCTAACGGAGTCTCGCCGAGGAAAGAGATATCCTTCACTTGCGGCCCCGCAGATAGGTATAGGCAATCATCCCAAAAATCCCGATCAAGCTAATCCCGTAACTGCTTAAAACGAACGCGGTATGTTTCCCAAAATCAAGCATGATCGTCCTCTATTGTAATTGTCGCGGCCGGCTTTTCTGTTTTTCTGCTCAAGCGCGCCGTATGGATATCTGTTTTGACCTGTTCAACGGAAAGCCAGGCAAACAGCGCCATGTAACTGACAATTATGGATAGAAGGGGTATCAGCATGGGCGTTTCGAGGCCGCTACTGCCGATTTTTGAAATGGTTGCCGTTTGATGGAGGCTGTTCCACCAATCAACCGAAAATTTGATAATGGGGATGTTAATGACCCCGACCATGGCAAAAATCGCTGCAAATCGCGAAGCTTTGCGCCGATCATCAATGACTTGCCGGATAAAAAGATAGGCCAGATAGATGAAAAACAGCACCAGAACCGATGTCATTCGGCCGTCCCATTCCCACCAAGTGCCCCAACCGGTTTTGCCCCAAACTGATCCGGTCAACAAACAGAGCGCTGTAAACACGGCACCAATTCTGGCAAAAGCCATAGCGCCGTAATCCGCCAAATTATGGCGCCAGACAAAGCTGACGAAGCTGGCAACAAAAAGGGCCATGTAACAGAACATAGACATATAGGCCGCCGGCACATGAACATACATGATCCGAACGGCCTCACCATGTTTGACGTCCGCCGGCGAGATTATTAATCCCTGCCAAAGACCAAAGATAAATGCGCCGAAAAACAGACACATAAAGATCGGCGAGGCAAAGCGCGCGAAATTTAAAAATCTCTGAGGGTTGGCCAGGTAATTGATCATATCAGTCCAAATAGGTTTTCAGGGCGGCGGCGCTTGCCGGAATGCAGATCGCCAGGGCGGTCATACTCAGTCCGAGCAGTGCTCTGAAGCCGGGGTTCCAAATTCCCTCTGTCGCATAACTCTCTACGCCGGCCAGCGCAAATATTATCACCGGGATCAAAAACGGTAGTGTGATCAATATGCCAATAAAGCCTGTTTGACGCTGTCCTGCCAAAATGGACGCTGCGAAAACACTATAAGCGATCAGGGCAGGCGCGCCAAAAAGGGCTGACAGCATCAAAGCGGATATGGCGGAGGCTGGAAGCTGATAAAAAATACCGCCGACGGGAATAGCCAGCAAGATTGGGAGGGTGGTGACAATGAAGCCTGAAATTATTTTTGCGCTCACGACTTCTATGTTGGAAACATTGGATAGGTGTAATTGTTCGAAAACACCTGAGCGAATATCGGCTTCAAAAATATTCTCGAATGTCAGTAAAAGACAAAACAGCAAGGCCAGCCAAATCGCCGGAGCCGCCATGACTTGAAGTTTTTCCGCCTCGCCGTTCAGCCCGATTGCCAAAACCGTCAAAAATAAAAGGAAAAATAATAGTCCTGACAGCCAAATTCTCGGATTGCGCAATCCGATTTTCAGTTCACGTCGCAGAAGAACGGTCATGGCCCGGTCTCCAGTACTATGCGTTTCCGTTTGCCTGTAGTGGCCGGAAACCGGCTATGGGTCGCGATAATGGCGCTTCCGCCTATGTCGATATGAGAATTGATCAATTGGGCCGTGAGCTCTTTTCCGGCTTTATCAAGCGCCGCCATGGGTTCGTCGAGTAACCAGATCGGCCTCTCGGAGGCTTTTAGCCGGGCAAAGGCCAATCGCCGTTTTTGACCGGCGGACAGAGCTGATGTTTTGACGTGCTTTTGGTCGTTCAGACCGACATGATCCATGAGGTCATCCGGGTCCGTATCATGATCGTATATTTCAAGCCAAAACGACAAATCTTCTTGTGCCGTCATAGACGGTTCCAGTGCATTTCCGTGACCTTGATAGGCAATTAATGACCCTGCGTCGGCGGCGCCGTTATAGTTCTCGTAGAGTAAGGCGCCCGACTCTGCGCGTGTCAGGCCCGCCGCCAATCGTAATACGGATGTTTTTCCGGCGCCGTTATCGCCTTGAATCAGATATACTTCTCCCGGCAGCAGGGAAAAGCTAAGGTCGGCAAACAATAATTTTTCGCCGCGTCGATAGCTGACATCACGAAAGTGCAAACCGTGTTGCTGATATTTGCCGGCAATTGACATGGGGGCTGTATTCCACCGAACGCCCGCCATGACAAGATGTGTCAATTCCGGCTATTGGATTATTTCTTCGATAGTATAGATAAAACGCCATGAGACCGAAAAATCAAAATAAACGCCTGTTGATGATTGCCGTTTTCGGCGCGCTTCTGGTTTGCGGAGCCGCTTTGGTTTTAAGCGCTCTGAAAGACGGCGCCCAATTCTTTTACAATCCCGGCGAAGTTTTAGTTGAAGGCTTTGTTCCAGAGAGCGATGCCATTAAAATTGGCGGTCTTGTTGTGCCCGGCAGTATTTCCAAAGATGATAATCTGACCACGACATTTGATATCGTCGATTTTCCAGAAGAGGGCGAAACGGCAAGAACGGACATTAATCGGGTCAAGGTTATTTATGTCGGCGTCTTGCCGGATCTGTTTGCAGAAGGAGACGGCGTCGTGGTTTCAGGACGTCTGACGGATCAGGTTTTGGAAGCGTCGGAAGTTTTGGCAAAACATGACGAAAACTACCAGCCGGTCAAAAAGAAATCTCAATATTGATTTTGAAAATAAAAAGGCGAAGACCGCAATCGATGTGGGGCAACCCGGTCCTCGCCTGCCTCTATAAGAGAGCGTTTTCGTTATACAAAAATAGAATTGCAGTGAAAGGTCAAATACGGGTTTTTATTCAATTTTTTGCATAAAAACTACTTATTGTTCCATTCTGGGCAGTCATTCCCGGAACTATCAACGATAGGTTACGAATTGAAGCGTACGTTTTCCGAATTCTGTTCGGAAACAGGTTTATTTTTCAACGATATAACTAAGGATCAGGGTTTACGCGATCCGTTCGAGATGATTTGAAATAGTGCAGGCCGGCGACCGAGAGAGCGAAAGCAATCCCGAATATGGGAAGTACCCATTTCAATTGTTCGGCCATTAAGGCGCCGAGGGCATGGAAAGCCGAAAAGAATATAGATATATAGAGCGCCGCCGTAAAAGCGATAAAGAGACAGAATTTGAGGTAGTTTACCTTGAAAAATCCACAGGCCACATAAATGGGAATTCGGGTCAGCGGGATAAATCTGGCGGACATCAAAGTCGTAAAGGGATAGTCTTCGACTTTACCCTTCAAGCTCAAAACTTTGTCCTTCTTTGACAGACGTCGACCCTTTGGGTTTTTGAGCGCAAACCACCCAATCCAATATTTCCAAATGTCGCTGAAAAACAGTCCGGCGAAGATCGCGGCCAGAGCGGGGCCCAGGCTGATTTTTCCCATGGCCGTTAACGTGGCCGTTCCGATCACCGCGGCATCTTCCTGAACAAACGGACTTAGAAAGATAGCAATCCATATGGTCCAGGGCGGCAAATGCTTGATTGATTCGAGTAAAGCGGCGGGGTCCATAGGTCCTTGAAGATAAAGATTTTTGCCCTTGTGGCAAACCTTGCTTTACCAATCGTTGAATTAGACCTGAAATAGGGCAAAAATCATGTCACTATCAGGTTGCACTATATAAATGTCCGTGACATAAGGCGCGCAAATTTTAAACCATGCTTGGCACCGACGCTCATGGTTCAATAACTCCCATCCATGGAAGATGAAATGCAAATAGAAGAATTAGAAGCCAAAGGATTGAGCCGGACCTATTCTGTCAAAGTCCCCAAAGAGGATTTAGCGGAAAAACTTGAGGCAAAAATCAAGGAAATGCAGCCACAGGTCAGCCTTAAGGGATTCCGTCCCGGCAAAGTGCCTGCCGCCCATATTCGCAAAATGTTTGGTCAATCCATCATGAAAGATGTCGTTGAAGACGTTTTAAATGAGACCAGCCAGAAGGCCATGAATGACAATAAAATTCGTCCGGCCGGTCAGCCTAAAATTGATTTGCGCGCCAATGGCGATGAGGTCACGAAGGGCAAAGCCGATCTTGAATATCAAATGACTGTGGAGATGATCCCTGAATTTGAACCTGTCGATCCTGAAAAGTTGAAGTTCACACGTTTGACATCGGAAATTGATGACAAAGCTGTTGAAGAACGTCTCGGCAATTTCGCATCCGGTCAGAAAACATATAAAAAGAAAGCCAAGACGGCCAAGGCTAAGAAAGAAGACGCTGTCCTGATCAACTTTACGGGCCGTATTGATGGCGAGGCTTTTGATGGCGGCGCCATGGAAGGCCACGAATTGGTTCTGGGTTCCGGAACGTTCATTCCGGGTTTTGAAGATCAGCTGATCGGTTCGAAAGCCGGTGATAAGCTTGATGTTACTGTATCATTTCCGGCCGATTACGGTTCTGCGGATTTGGCCGGCAAGGAAGCCGTTTTTGAAACAGAGGTTTTGGAAGTACGCGGCGCGGCCGATGCCAAAATTGATGACGCGCTGGCTGAAAAGTTCGGTTTTGAAAGCCTGGATAAGCTGAAAGAAGTTGTCACTGAGCAGCTCGAAAACGAATATAAAATGCAAAGCCGTATGAAATTGAAGCGTTCAATTTTGGATGAGCTTGACGGAAAGCACAAATTTGATCTGCCGCCCGGCATGGTTGAAGCTGAATTTTCAAGCATCTGGGCTCAGGTTCAAGCTGAAAAAGAAGCCGGCAATCTGGACGAAGAAGATGCCAAGAAAACCGACAAGCAGTTGGAAAAAGATTATCGTAAGATCGCCGAACGCCGGGTACGTCTCGGATTGGTGCTCGCTGAAATGGGTCAGAAAGCGGAAATCAATGTCACAAATGAGGAATTGCAGCAGTCAATGATCGCTGAAGCGCGCCGTTATCCGGGGCAGGAACAGCAAGTTATTGAGTTCTATCAGAAGAACCCACAGGCTGTGGCTCAGCTCCGCGCGCCTATCTATGAAGAAAAAGTGGTCGATTTGATTATTGAAAAGGCCAAAGTCACCGACAAAAAGGTCGCGTCTGACAAGTTATTCGAAGAAGATGAAATGATCTGAATTGCCTAAATCACGTAATATTGAGCCCGGCTTTCGAAAGACAGCCGGGCTTTTTTCATTTGTACCTTGAAAATAAATATTCTGTGTCAATATTGGAGTAATCTTTATTCAGATAGAACTACATAAGAAACGAATCATTTTTAGGAAATAAGCCATGCAACACCCCGACGACGTTTTAACAGATTTTATTGTCCCGACTGTTTTCGAACGCGCGACAGACAATATTCGCGGATATGACGTTTTTTCACGTTTGCTGCGGGATCGTATCATTTTCCTGAACGGCCCTGTCGAAGATAATATGGCGGCGTCAATCTCAGCACAGCTTTTGTTTTTGGAATCCGAAAACCCCAAAAAAGAAATCGCCATGTATATCAATTCACCGGGCGGCGTTGTGACCTCGGGAATGGCGATTTACGATACCATGCAATATGTGCGGTGTCCGATTTCAACGGTTTGTATAGGCCAAGCCGCGTCTATGGGCTCTTTATTGCTGTGCGCCGGCAATGAAGGCATGAGAATTGCCCTGCCGAATGCCCGTATCATGGTGCACCAGCCATCCGGTGGTTTCCGCGGTCAGGCTTCAGATATTGAGCGTCATGCCAAAGATATTCTGGCCATGAAGAAGCGTTTGAATGAAATTTACGTCAAACACACCGGTAAAAAGTACGCGACGATCGAAAAAACATTGGATCGGGATCACTTTATGACCGCTGAAGAAGCCAAAACTTTTGGTCTTGTTGACCATGTTTACACGCATCGTGATGAGACGGCTTAAAGCAAATTATGGTAAAGGTTAAAATTCCTTCTTGCCGTTTAAATCAAAAAGGTGTTCCATAGCGGAGCACCGGTAAGGCAAATGTAACGAATTTGTTATAGAAATAAGACAATTCGGGGCTGCATTCTAGGCATCGCTTTTGCAGGTACCGGGGCATATTAAAACGGGTGAACCGATATGAGCAAAAATAGTAACAGCGATTCAAAGAACACACTTTATTGTTCTTTCTGCGGAAAAAGTCAGCACGAAGTTCGTAAGCTGATCGCAGGGCCGACCGTTTTCATCTGCGATGAATGCGTCGAGCTTTGTATGGATATCATCCGCGAAGAGGGCAAAGGATCGGTTGCTAAAGCTCAGGAAGGTGTGCCGACACCTCAGGAAATTTGCGAAATTCTCGATGACTATGTGATCGGTCAGGCTCACGCCAAGCGGGTTCTGTCCGTTGCCGTTCACAATCACTATAAGCGATTAAATCACGCGACCTCAGAGCCTGACGTGGAACTGGCGAAGTCCAACATCTTGCTGATCGGTCCGACCGGTTGCGGTAAGACTCTTTTGGCCCAGACTCTGGCGCGTATTTTGGATGTTCCGTTTACAATGGCAGACGCAACGACCCTAACCGAAGCCGGTTATGTGGGCGAAGATGTCGAAAACATTATTCTTAAATTGCTGCAATCGGCAGATTATAACGTAGAGCGAGCTCAGCGCGGCATCGTCTATATTGATGAGGTCGATAAAATTAGCCGAAAATCAGATAATCCGTCGATTACGCGCGATGTATCGGGCGAGGGCGTTCAGCA
>CALJNJ010000037.1 GCA_937981945.1 uncultured Caulobacterales bacterium
GCTATGGGACTGACGGCTGACGGCATTATCAATATGGCCGACAAGCAAGTTGATATCGACGGCGTCTTAGTCCCGTCTTATACGGCCAACTCTCTGCTGGGCGACATCCCCCTGATCGGAGATATATTGGTGGGTAAAAAGGGTGAGGGGATTTTGGGGCTGAATTATACGATTAAGGGCCCTTTTGCTGAGACCGCCGTATCTGTTAATCCGCTCTCGGCCTTAACGCCCGGATTTCTTCGCAATATATTCGAACCTGATCGTAAAAAAGACGAAGAAATTATGGAAGACGCGGCCAAAGAAGTGGCCGAAGAAGAGCTTAACCCGGAAGACCTAAATCCGGGCGATCTTACCCCAAACGAATAAGCGCGTGCTTCTTTTTACCGACAGAAACTTTGACGACATTGTCGGCTAAATCAGCTTTTGTTACAGCCCGGAACGGATCGGTCACTTTTTCATCATTGATCTTCAAGGCCCCCGCTTTGACATGACGACGGGCTTCGCCTTTGGACGCGGCCAGTCCGGTTAAAACAGCGGCGTCGATCGCGGTCAATTCATCCAGACTATCCACATCAAAGGTCGGCAGGCCGGCGGCTGTGCCGCCTTGTTCAAATGTGGTTTTAGCCGTTTGTTCCGCTGCTTCAGCCGCTTTTGCGCCGTGAAGAAGCGTGGTGGCTTCATTGGCAAGGCGAGCTTTGGCCTGATTGATGTCGGCGCCTTCGAGCGCTTCCAATTTCTTAATTTCGGCAATGGGCATGTCAGTAAACAACCGCAGGAATTTGCCAACGTCGGCGTCTTCGGTATTGCGCCAAAACTGCCAATAATCATACGGGCTTTTGACGAAGTTTTCGCCCCAAGCCGGATCTGCATTCAGCCACATGGCGCCTTCAGCGGTTTTGCCCATTTTGCCGCCGGACGCTGTCGTAATCAGAGGCGTTGTAAAGCCGAAGACTTCATTGCCTTCGACCCGGCGCGTTAAGTCCGCTCCGCCAATAATATTGCCCCATTGGTCAGAGCCGCCCAGTTGAAGCCGGCAGCCATATCGGCGGTTCAGTTCCAAGTAATCATAGGATTGCAGGAGGGTGTAGTTAAACTCCAAAAAAGTCATGGGCTGTTCGCGCTCAAGCCGTCGTTTGACGGATTCCAGCGCCACCATGCGATTGACCGTGAAGTGCACGCCCATATCCCGCAAAAACTCAATGTAACCCAGCTTGTCCAGCCAGTCCGCATTATCAACCATGATAGCGCCGTTCGGCCCGTCAAAGTCGAGAAATTTTGCAAAGACTTTCGCAATTCCGTCTTTGTTATATTGAATGGCTTCCGGTGTGAGAATGGGCCGGGATTTGTCTTTATCGGTCGGGTCGCCGATCTTTGTTGTCCCGCCGCCAAGCAAAACAATCGGGCGGCCGCCGCTTTTTTGCAAATGCCGCAGCATCATGATTTGGACAAGCGATCCCACATGCAGGCTCGGCGCCGTGCAATCAAACCCGATATAGCCGACAAGCCCGCCGGCGTTCGCGACTTCATCAAGCCCGTCTTCATTCGTGCATTGATAAAGAAAGCCGCGCTCAGTGAGGCGTTTCATCAATTCTGATTGATATGTGCTCATTTATCGGGCCTTATAGAAGTCGAAGCAGGGCTTCTATCAACATGATTCCGTAAGTCAAAGGTTAAGGGCTTGGGCGAAAAAATTTATACGGCCCTGGGCCTCATGAGCGGGACGTCTCTGGACGGGGTCGATGCCGCAATCATCAGGACGGATGGCGAGCGCATTTATGGGTTCGGCCGAAGTGCTGAAGCTCCGTATTCCAAAAGCCAAAAGCAGGATCTGGGAAAGGTGACAAAGGCGGCTTTGTCATGGGCCTTTAAGGGGCCGAAACCCAATCAATTCAGCTATGCCGAGGACATTGTCGATGGGGCGCATATGGATATCGTCTCCGGCCTGAGCGACTTTGACGTCATCGGTTATCACGGGCAAACCTTGCTGCATCGGCCGCCGTCGCCGAAACAAAAAGGAGCAACGCTCCAAATCGGAAACGGGCAAAAACTGGCGGACAAATTTCAGCGGCCTTGTGTTTTTGATTTTCGCTCAGACGATGTCGCTGCCGGCGGTCAAGGCGCGCCGCTCGCGCCGATTTACCACCAAGCTTTGTGCGAGTATTCGGGCCTTTCCGGTAATAATGTCGTTCTTAATCTTGGCGGTGTCGGAAATTTTACATGGACGGGAGAGGGGGCGCTGCTCGCATCTGATACCGGCCCGGCCAACGGCCCGCTTGATAGCTGGCTGAACCGCCACGGGCATGACTATGACCCTGACGGAAAATTTTCAGCGGCCGGCATTATGGACTTTGTTCTGATCGATAAATGGCTTGGGTCAGATTTTTTCAAAAAGCCCATTCCCAAATCGGCTGATCGGTACGATTTTGATGTGCTTCGTGATGTGGACGGGAAGTCTTTGGAAGACGGAGCGGCGACTTTGGCGGCGTTTTGCGCTCTGTCCGTTAAGCGAACGCTGAAACAATTGGAGAGGCCGTTTGAGCGCGTCATTGTTTGCGGCGGAGGCCGTAAAAACAAAACTATTATGAATATGCTGAGAGCTGAACTGTCGTGCCGTGTCCAAACGGCAGAGGATGTCGGCTGGCGCGGGGATTTTATCGAGGCTGAAGCTTTTGCTTATTTGGCGGTCAGGCGGCTGCGGGGTCTGCCCA
>CALJNJ010000038.1 GCA_937981945.1 uncultured Caulobacterales bacterium
CAGCGGCCCTTCTCAAAGACTTTGAGGCGCGTTAGACCGCTCGTGATCCAGCAGCCAGCGTTTTTTATCAAGACCGCCGGCGTAACCGCCCAGACCGCCGCCTTTATTGATGACCCGGTGACATGGGATAATAATCGCTAATCCGTTTTTGGCATTAGACCCTGCGACCGCCCTCACCGCTTTCTCATTACCGATATCAATGGCGAGCTGCGCATAGGACCGGGTCTCTCCGTAAGGAATACGCTGAAGCGCTTCCCAAACATCTTTTTGAAACGTCGTTCCGGTGGTCACCAGGGGTAAATCGAACTTGGTCAGCCGGCCGTCAAAATAGGCTTTGACCTGATCAGCAGCTAAAGCGGTCACCGGCGTTCGGCCCGGCAGAACTGGACGGTCCAATGACTTGGTGAGCTTGGCCAATTGACCCTGTAGATTTTTGCGGACCGTAAACTCCGCCAGATATAAATGATCCTCATCACAAATCAGAACCATGGGCCCGAGCGGCGTATCCGTCCATTCAATCATTAGCGGATCTGCGCCTTTATTTTTGGGCGGCGCGCCAAAGGTTTTAGCGTAGGCAGATCGAAACCCGGCCGGACTGTCGAAACCGGCGGAAAGCTGCGCGTCGATGACTTTGTCGCCCCCCTTGATGGATTTGCGCGCCCGCGCCAGATTACGGCCTCTCACATAGGCCGAAAATGTCATTCCGAAGCGCGCCTTGAATTGTCGTCTGGCGGTTGACGGATCAATGCCGCGCGCCGCTAAATCTCTTTCCGACCATTTCCGCTCCGGGTCACTTTCAACCAAATTGATGAGCGACTTAATCAGCGGTCCGGCCTCCCCCGGCATATTCATGGGGTGGCAACGTTTACAGGGCCGGTAACCGGCCTTCAGGGCCCCGTCTGCCCGGTCAAAGAAATCACAATTTTCCGGCTTGGGCGTGCGCGCCGGACAACCCGGCCTGCAAAAGATTCCGGTGCTTTTGACGCCCATGTAAAACTGCCCGGAATAAGCGTCATTTCGGGCGGCAAAAATTTGATATTTTTCGTGATCGGTCAGTAACATATCCGTCTCTTAGCATATCCGAATGCACTGCGCCGCTGAAAATCGGGCATTGTTATTGGACGGCGCTTTGGCTAGGACAGGTCAAAAGGAAAAATATGACTGTTCACTTCCATAAAAATGACTTACCGGCCGGACTGGATTTCGGGAAAAGTGTCGCCGTCGATACGGAGACCCAAGGCCTCTCTTTAGTGCGCGATAAGCTTTGCCTGGTGCAGTTGTCGTCCGGCGACGGAGACGCCCATATCGTGCAGGTGGACCGGAACACTTATGACTGTCCTAACCTCAAAGCGCTTTTGTCCGATGATAATATCGTCAAAATTTATCACTTCGCACGCTTTGATGTGGCGGTCCTCAAACGGGATTTAGGCATTGATGCAACCCCTGTTTTTTGCACCAAAATCGCCTCCGGCCTGGTCCGAACTTATACGGACCGGCACGGACTCAAAGATATTTGCCGGGAACTTCTGAGCGTTGATTTGTCGAAACAGCAACAAAGCTCTGATTGGGCAGGCGACGAATTATCGGAAGCTCAGCTCAATTACGCCGCTTCCGATGTTCTGTACCTCCACCAGTTAAAAACCGTCCTCACAGCGCGTCTGCTGCGGGAAAACCGTTTGGACCTGGCCCAATCCTGTTTTGACTTCTTATCCGTTCGCGCGGAACTGGACCTGGCCGGCTGGGAAGATATTGATATCTTCTCTCACTCCCTGCGCCGAAACAGCTAGGTTAATATCTCTTCATGTCCCGGAGTTTTCAGTCGCCATATGACCCATCAGAGCTTATATCAAAACTATGAGCACTGACGCGTTACATCAAAAGGCTGATTCCCTTGGCCTGTGGGAACCGCGCAGAACCCTGACCTTAGAGGCTGCCCGCAAGCATTCACAGCGCGTGCGATTAATGCGCCTGGGGTTAATCATCATTGCATTGATGTTGGTCGCCGCGTTGATTTGGGAGTTTACCGGCCGCGGAACAGCGGACTTCCCCGAAGACAATCCTGCCGAGTCCGTCAAAATGATCAATCCGCGCTATAGCGGACGAACCGATGACGGTCTGCCCTTTTACCTGACCGCCAAAGAAGCAACGCGCATGACCGCCGATAATAATACGGTTAAGCTGACCAATCCGGTGCTTGAATTTTTCCGCGAAGAAAACGCTTCCAAATCTTTAGTGATTGCCGAGAGCGGGACCTATAATGATGTTGATAAGGTTTTAAACCTGCGCACATCAGTCGATTTGAATACGGATGACGGCTATGATTGCAAAACCACTCATGCGCGGATCTATGCCAAGACCAAGACCATTGAAGGTGATGAGCCTATTCGTTGTGAAGGCGCGTTCGGGACAGTGAACGGCAATGCCTATGAGATCTTGGATAATTATAAAACTTACGTATTTAAAAACGGCATGTCCGCCGTTTTGGAGCCGGACGAATGACGCGCGCTCTTTTACTGCTCGCAGCCTGTGTCGTCTTGGGATCAAACAATGCCGCCGCACAATTATCCTTTGGTGATCAGGACCAACCGATTTTGGTCAAGGCCGACAAGGCCACTTACAAAGGCACGCTGACCATATTGGAGGGCAATGTGGATGTCCGCCAAGGTGATGCCAAGATCAATTCCGACAAAATGGAAATCTATCGCGTGCGTAAAGATACGACCGGACCGGGCCTGTCTTTAGGGGCTGTTACGCGTATTGTGGCGACCGGAAATTTCCGCTACACCACCCCCGAAGATGTGGTGACGGGCACGAAAGGCGTTTATGTCCGCAAGTCCGAAACCATTGTTGTGACGGGCAATGTATCCGTCGGCCAGCCGGGGCGCGGTCGATTGAGCGGGGAAAGACTGGTTTACGATCTGAGATCCAAACGGGCCAAAGTCGGCAATGACAGCGACCGGGTGAATTTCAGCATTAATCAACGGGAAGAGTAATGAGAACACTACAAATTTTAGGCGCGGTTATCGCATCGGCATTATTGGCCGGAACGGCGCACGCTCAGTTCGCCTCTGACAGCAAGGCACCGATTAACGGCTCTGCTGACAATGTTGATTATCAGCGTGACGTGACCGTTTTGTCCGGCCAAGTTGATGTCCGCCAAGCGGATGTGAGAATTCTGTCCGACGTCATGAAAATTTATGCCAATTCCGGCGCCGGCGGCACGGAAGCCTTTGAAAATCTGGACCGTATCGAAGCGATCGGTAATTTCTACTATATCACGCCCGAACAGGAAGTTCGCGGCAAGCGCGGCGTTTATGAGCGCACGACGGATACATTCACCGTCACCGGGGATGTGATACTGCTTCAGGGCGAAGATAATGTGGTGACCGGCGATAAGCTGATTTATAATTTGACCACAAACGAAGCCAAAGTTGTCGGCACCTGCAAAGGGCGACGCTGCGGACGGACGGGACGGGTCAATATTTTGATTAAAAACACCGGCGAAGTTGAAACGCGGTAATCAATGGCAACCGCAATGGACACTCAATTATTCCCGGAAGGCCTGGCCGCCAATAATATCGGTAAGTCTTACCGTGGTCGGCAAGTGGTGCGCGATATCACGCTTCATGTAAACCGCGGCGAAGTGGTGGCTTTGATGGGCCCGAACGGCGCCGGCAAAACCACAAGCTTTTATATGATTATGGGCCTGATCGAAGCGGATCGCGGCTCTATCACGCTGGACGGTGAGGATATCACTAATCTGCCCATGTATCAGCGCGCGCGTCTGGGCGTCGGGTATCTCCCGCAGGAACAATCCATATTTCGGGGATTGTCCGTGGAGGAAAACATTAAAGCCGTTGTTCAATTGACCGAGAAAGACCGGTCAAAATGGAATGACAATGTGGACGCGCTTTTGGATGAGCTGAATATCGGTCATATCAAAAAGAGCCCGGCTATGGCGCTCTCGGGCGGTGAACGCCGCCGCGTGGAAATCGCCCGCGCCCTCGCCTCACGACCAAGCTTTATTTTGTTGGACGAGCCTTTTACCGGGATTGACCCGATTGCCATTGCCGATATTTCCGAGCTGATCCTATATTTGAAACAGCGCGGCATCGGTATTTTAATTACGGATCACCGCGTGCGCGAAACCCTCGATATTGTGGACCGCGCCTCTATCCTGTTCCAAGGCGAAGCTTTGTTTGAAGGCACGCCCGAAGAAATTCGCGCCAATAAAGATGTGCGGCGCGTTTATCTGGGCGAGAAATACGCCTGATAATCAGACAAGAAAAAACCGGCCATCT
>CALJNJ010000039.1 GCA_937981945.1 uncultured Caulobacterales bacterium
GAGCTCAATTTGATAAAAGAAGGCGCCAATTACGGTTGGCCTTTGGCGACAACGGGAACGGATTATAACGGCGCCAGAATAACGCCTCACCGCAGCTACGCCGGGACCGAGCCGTTTGTCTATGATTGGACGCCGTCGATCGCGCCGAGCGGACTGACCATTTATCAAGGAGATATGTTTCCTGAATGGAAGGGCGACGCTTTTGTCGGCGCGCTGGCCGGCCGATCAGTGTGGCGTATTGATCTGGACGGGACAAAAGCAAAAGGTGAAACCCGTCTGCTTGCAGATTTAGGCGTGCGGATACGGGACGTGAAAACAGATCAGGACGGGGCCCTATTGGTTCTGACCGAGTCTAAAGACGGCGGACAGCTTTTACGGATTACCCCAAAATAATGGTCAAAACAGACGATCTTTACAAAGAAGGCGAAAGCGAAAATTGGAGGGATACAATTTTTGCGCTCTCCAGCGGCAGCGGCAAAGCGGGCGTTTCCATTTTCCGTGTCAGCGGACCCAAGACACAGCAGATTGTCAAAGCGGTTGCCGGGCTGAATCAAGCCAAACCTCGCTATATGCACCTCAAAACATTCAGAAATGAAAACGGCAACCCCATTGATAAAGGTTTGGTCGTTTTATTTCAGGGCCCAAAAAGTTTCACCGGCGAAGATTTTGCTGAGTTTCACAGTCATGGCAGTCAGGCCGTTATTGAGGCCATGAGCCGGGCTTTTGCAGATGCCGGAGCCCGTCAGGCAGAACCGGGCGAATTTACACGCCGCGCCTTTGACAATGGTAAAATGGATCTGACCGAAGCTGAAGGCCTGGCTGACCTTATCGACGCAGAAACTGAAGGTCAGAGAGAACAGGCTTACCGGCAAATGGACGGCGGATTGCGGCAGATCTATGAAGGTTGGCGCACGGGTCTGATTGATGCGCTGGCAGCCATAGAAGGCGATATCGATTTTCCCGATGAGCAGGATGTGCCGGATGATTTGTCCCATGCGGCTCACGCGCCCATTACAAAGGTATTGATGGATATGAAGCGTTTGCTGGATGACAGCGGCAGGGCGCGCTCAGTTCGGCGCGGCATTCATATTGCTATTATCGGTCCGCCCAATGCAGGGAAATCAACATTGCTGAACCGTCTCGCCGGGCGCGACGCGGCCATTGTGTCCAATGTGGCAGGCACCACGCGGGATGTGATTGATGTACAAATGTCCGTGGCCGGATTGCCGGTAACATTTTCAGATACGGCAGGTCTTCGCGAAACAGATAATGAGATTGAAGCCGAAGGTGTGCGCCGGGCAATGCTGAGTTCACAGCAAGCCGATATGCGCATTGGGGTCATCAGCAAACACGAAGGCGACATGGATGAGATCGCGCCGGTTTTGCAAAAAGATGACATTATCGTGCTCAATAAGGCCGATATCGGCCTTAATAATATGAACACCGGTGATTTTAAAATAATCCCGGTGTCAGCTCTCTCGGGCTTTGGGTTTGAAACGTTTTATGATCTTCTGAGCGAGCGCATTAAATTGCGGTTTGGCGCAAGGGAAAACGCCGGACTGACCCGGGCGCGCCACCGGGACTGTATCGAAAAAGCGGTCGAGGCCCTTAATATGGCGCGAGTGTCATTAAAGTCTGCGCCGGAACTGGCCGGAGATGACGTGCGGTCCGCCCTTCATGCTATTAAGGAGCTGGCCGGCGAGGCAGATATTGAGGCCGTGCTGGGCGCGATCTTCTCGCGCTTCTGTATTGGGAAGTAAAAGGCCTACTCAGCGGCTTCTGCCTGCTGAACCTCGACAGGGTCACCAAAAACCAGGCCATCACCTTCCAGAGGCTTTGTCGGCAGGACACGACGGTCCCGTTTATAATCCTGCAGATTGAGCCAAGGTTCCCGGTCTCCCTGTTTGGGCATTTGGTCCAAGACCCGGTTAATATAGCCGGGGTTAAAAATCGTGATCCAAGGTTGGCCCTTCATACCTTCGGGGGCGACGGGGGTTACGGTCCGCGTTCCGGTGGCTTCCATATGATTCACCAGACGGCACATAAACTCAGCAATAAGGTCGGCGCGAAGCGTCCAGGAAGCATTCACGTAACCGAAGACTGACGCCATATTGGGAAGACCTTCAAACATCATGGTTTCATAATTAAACAGATCCGGGAAATGGACTTTGTTGCCGTCCTTAGAGAATGCCGCTTCACCCATAACGGTGATGGTAATGCCGGTCGCTTTGACAATAATGTCAGCGTCCAAATTTTTCCCGGACTTCAATTTTATGCCGGTTTCCGTAATCGTCTCAATGTGATCCGTGACAATGGATCCGGTGCCTTGATTGATGCACTCAAACAAATCGCTGTCAGGGACGAGGCAGAGTCTTTGCTCCCAAGGGTAATATGGCGGGTTGAAATGCTCATCGACCGGGTAATCTTTGGGGAGGGCTTTTTTGGCCCAGCCGGTTAAACGCTTTTTAGCTTTTTCAGGATTTTTACGCGCCTCTTTGAACAAGAGGTTTTGCATAAAAATGTTTTTGCCTCTCGTAAAATTGTAAACAAATTTGTGAGGCAGCACTTTCATCATCACATTGTTCAGCACGTCTTTTGACGGCTTGGAGATCACATAGGTTGGAGTGCGTTGCAGCATAGTGACATGACCGGCCGTCTTTGCCATGGCCGGCAGTAGGGTCATAGCCGTCGCGCCGGAACCGATAATGACAACTTTCTTTCCGGCGTAATCCAGAGATTTATCCCAAAGCTGAGGATGAATGATCCGGCCTTCAAATTTATCCTCTCCAGCAATTTCGGGATTGTGCGGTTCCGTGTAAGAATAATAGCCTGCACACATAAACAGGAAATTACAGCGCCAAACCTCGCCTGTTTCCGTCGTGACTCTCCATTCGCACGCTTCGCTGTTCCAATCAGCGGCGATGACTTTTGAATTAAAGGAGATCTTGTCATTGATATTGTGCTCACGGGCAGTCTCGTGAACGTATGACAGAATAGATGGCCCGTCAGCCACAGCCTTTTTAGCTTTCCAGGGTTTAAACTTATAGCCGAGCGTATGCATGTCGCTGTCAGAACGTATGCCCGGATATTGAAAGAGATCCCAGGTTCCGCCCAATGAATCTCTGGCCTCTAAGATGCGGTAGGTTTTACCGGGGCACTCGCGGTTATAATGGACGGCCGCTCCAATCCCTGACAGGCCTGCGCCAACTATGATCAAATCCGTAAAATTATCGCTCATATAAGCTTCTAAGCCTATTCAAGGCTTATTGTCCGGAATTAATTGTGACGAAGGCTTATGCCGGGGTGAATAGTGGCGCCGTTTAAGCCAGCGCTGCTTTTTGCAGGGCGCACAGCTCCCCAATGCCTTTTCCGGCTAAGCGCATGAGTTCAGCCATTTCATCGGCTGTAAACGGCGTGTCTTCGGCGCTGGCCTGAACCTCAATCACACCGCCTTTTTCCGTTAGAACGAAATTGGCATCAGCCTGGGCCGCGCTGTCTTCCACATATTCCAGGTCCAATCGACATTCGCCGTCCACGATTCCGCAGGATACGGCCGCCATATTATCCATAACCGGATTTTCAGGTAGCGTCCCGTCATCAACTAATTTCTGACAGGCCTGATAAAGCGCAACCCAAGCGCCGGTAATAGAAGCGGTTCGTGTGCCGCCATCGGCCTGCATAACATCGCAATCAATAATTATCTGGCGCTCACCCAGTTTTTTGAGGTCGATACAGGCCCGTAAAGAACGTCCGATCAGGCGCTGAATTTCAACTGTCCGGCCGCCTTGCTTGCCGCGCGCGGCTTCCCGATTATTGCGGGTATGGGTTGAACGTGGGAGCATGCCATATTCGCCGGTGACCCAGCCTTTTCCTGAGCCTTTCATCCAGCGCGGCACATTTTCATCCACACTGGCCGTGCATAAAACATGGGTGAAGCCAAATTTGGCCATACAAGAGCCCTCGGCATAACGGGAAACGCCTGCCTCCAGGCTGACATTTCGAAGTTCGTCGCGTTTGCGGTTTTCAGGTCTCATGATTTCCTCTTAATTTCCACAGTCTCCTATAGGGGCTTGACCGCAAAATCCAGTTTGCTCTTGAACCTGAGCGGCTTTTTTCCCACATATGCGGATCATGAGCGCCATACCTGAAAATTTCAGCCTGTCTGATTTGGATGCCCGCACGCGAAGCATCTTTAAATCGATCGTCGAGAGCTATTTGGAAAGCGGCCAGCCGGTCGGTTCCCGAACCTTGTCTTTATCTGACGGACAGAGATTATCACCGGCGACTATTCGGAATACGATGTCGGATTTAATGCGGCTCGGCCTGCTGCAATCGCCCCATAAAAGTGCCGGCCGTCTGCCGAGTCAGATCGGCCTGCGCCTGTTTGTGGACGGGCTTTTGGAAATTGGGGATCTGACCCCCAAAGAACGCAGCGGTCTGGAAAGCCGTTTATCAACAGCCGGCGAAGCGCCCGGAAAAATATTCGAGCAGGCCTCAGCTCTTTTAGCCGGCCTTGCGGGCGGCGCAGGTTTGGTTCTGACTCCGGATGAAGCCGAAAGCAGCGGATCGGTGAAACATGTTGAATTTGTCAATTTGGACGCGGCTCAAGCTTTGGTCGTTATCGTTTATGAAGACGGCCGGGTTGAAAACCGTCTGATGGCGCGGCCGGCCGGCTTGTTGCCGGCGTCTTTGGAGCGGGCCGGAAACTTTCTTTCCGCTCGCCTTAAGGGTAAGCGGCTGACGGAAGCGCGCGCGCAAATATTGTCGGAAATAAAGACAGGACAAGCCAGTATCGATAAAGCGGCGGCCGGTCTTGTGTCGCAAGGCTTGGCCGATTGGACCGGCGCTGAAAGCTCAGAAAGGTCCCTGATTATCCGCGGGCGTTCCAGGCTTCTTGAAAACATCGATGCCCAAGCCGATATAGAGCGCATTCAAATGCTGTTTGAAGACTTGGAGCGCAAACAAGAATTGATTGAATTATTAGACCAAACGGAAGATGCAGACGGCGTCAAAATATTTATCGGAACCGAAAACCCCCTCTTTTCTCTGTCCGACAGCTCGGTTGTAATCGCCCCATACAGAGATTCTGAAAAAAATATCATCGGAGCTCTTGGCGTTATTGGCCCAACGCGGTTAAATTATGCTCGCATTATTCCCATGGTTGATTATACAGCGCAGCTGGTTGGACGGCTTTTGCGCTAATTAAGGACTGACAATGGCTAAAAAGAAAAAAGACACCCCGGTCGACGCGGATCGTATTCCGTCAGACGCGGAGCTGGACGCAATTCTGGATGAAATTGCGGCGGCCAAAGAAGAGATCGGGCAGCGCAAGGCAAATGAAGCCAAAGCTGCTGAAGACGCAGAAAAGTCCGCCGAAGAATCCGGTGACGGAGAAAAACCGGCGGATGATCGCGTGGCTGAACTTGAATTAGAGCTGGCCACGCTGAAAGACCAGGCATTGCGGGCGATGGCTGACGCTGAAAACGTCAAAAAGCGCGCCGAACGCGAAGTTGCCGCCGCCAAGATCTACGGTATTGAACGTCTGGCAACCGACGTTTTGTCTGTGGTTGATAATTTGGGCCGCGCTTTGACCACGCTCGACGGCAAAGCTACTGAAGATATGGGCGATAACGCCAAAAATCTGCTGGAAGGCATTGAGCTGACCGAAAAGAACTTAATGGCTGTTTTAGCGCGGCACGGCATCAAGGCCGTCCCCGGGAAAGGCTCTAAATTTGATCCTAATGTCCATCAAGCCGTTGCCAATATCCCGTCCGATGAAGACAAAGGCTATGTGGCCGAGGTCATGCAGGTCGGATTCACCATTGGTGAACGGACATTAAGGGCCGCCATGGTCGCTGTTTCAACAGGTAAAGCCTAACTCACATTGATGTGAGATTCCGTGACGTGATTTCGATCGGATTTGTGTTATGTAGCCTCAAAATTAATTGGAGGCTCCATTGCGCCGTTTATTATTACTGTCAGTTTTACTTTGGCCTGCATTCGCCGGAAGTGCTTGCGCCGATTCCCCGGCCGTGCAAGCAGCTGCGCCTGTGAAAGCTGAAAGCACAGC
This sequence comes from uncultured Caulobacterales bacterium, assembly GCA_937981945.1. Lineage (GTDB taxonomy): Bacteria > Pseudomonadota > Alphaproteobacteria > Caulobacterales > Maricaulaceae > JACOMS01. Next base: position 6,071 of record CALJNJ010000039.1, read on the forward strand.
CTGGCCCGACTTGATGAAGGCCTATATCACAGAGCCTGACGCTCAAGGCCTGGTGCGGTTTGATTATAAGAAATTGACGGAATCTCCGTCTGCTATGGCCTCGCTTGACCAATATATTGCTTATCATGAGAGCTTAAGCCCGTCGCAAATGGATCCCAAGGCGGCGACCGCTTATTGGGGCAATTTGTATAATGCGCTGACGGTCAAAGTTGTGGCCGATGCATATCCGGTGAAATCTATTCGGAAAGTCGGCTCGGCTTTATCATTGGGTCCTTGGAAAAAAGACATATCAGTCGTGGAAGGCAATGACATCAGTCTTGATGACATTGAGCATGGCATTATGCGCAAACAATTCCCCTCACCGCTGATTCATTACATGGTCAATTGCGCCAGTGTGGGCTGCCCTAACCTCAAAGCGGGTGAATGGGAAGTCGCCACATTTGATTCTGACAGAGACGCTGCAGCGCGCGACTTTGTCAATTCTCCGCGCGGCGCCAGAATAACAAATAAAGGTCTGGTTGTGTCCTCCATTTACAAATGGTTTGACGAAGACTTTGGCGGCAGCAAGCAAGGGGTTTTAAACCATCTTCGCCAATATGCTGATGAAGATCTGGCGGCGGCCATTGACGGCGGCGCTAAAATTTCGGGCTATGAATATGACTGGACCCTCAATGGAGTTGGTCATGAGTAAGACAGATACGATTGACGGAGCAGATGTCAGCGCGGCGCCGGCTCAGAAGAAAAGTCTGGCCAAAAGATTATTGCCCCTGGGCGTAATTGCGGCAGCCCTGACGGCGTTCTTCGCTTTGGGCGGACCAGAATATGTCAATCTGGAAAGTCTGAAACAAAACCGCGAATGGCTTGCCGGTTTTGTTCAAGATAATTTTCTTGTGGCATTTCTGGGATTTATAGCGCTCTACGCCACATTGGTTGGTATTTCATTTCCGGGCGCCGGCTTTTTGTCCATCTTTGGCGGATTTTTGTTCGGAACCTTTACGGGTGCGTTCGGTATTGTAATCGGCGCAACCATTGGTGCCTGCATCATTTTCATGGTGGCGCGCAATGCGCTGGGTGACGGCCTGACCGAGAAGATGGGCCCCTATATGAAAAAGTTTGAAAAGGGTCTGAATAAGAACGAACTGTCTTATTTGTTTTTATTACGTCTTGTACCGATCTTCCCGTTCTTTGTGGTCAATGTGGTCCCGGCTTTGTTTAATGTTAAATTTCGCAATTACGCTTTGTCGACCGGCCTGGGCATTATTCCCGGCTCATTGGTCTATGCCTCTATCGGGGACGGGGCGAGCGCCATCTTTGAACAGGGCGGGGATTTGAAATTATCCGGCGTCATGACGGAGCCCCGCGTGCTGTTCCCTATTATCGGACTCGCCTGCCTGGCCATGATCCCCATCCTTTACAATAAATTCAAAGCTCAGCCCGCATAAGCGAATCCGAGCTTAAGAGAGAGAAACTCCATGTCTAAAACTCAATATGATGTCGATATTTGCATTATCGGCGCCGGTTCCGGCGGATTGTCCACGGCTTACGGCGCCTCCCATTTGGGCCGTTCCGTCGTCTTGTTCGAAGCGGATGAGATGGGCGGTGATTGCCTCAATTATGGCTGCGTGCCGTCCAAGGCGTTGATCTCTGCGGCGAAATACGCTCATGCCCAAGGCGCGGGCGCGAAGTTGGGTATTGAGCCCGCCAAAGCGAAAGTGGATTTCCCGGCGGTCAAAGCCCACATTCAAGGCGTTATTGATACCATCGCCCCGGTCGATAGTGTGGAGCGCTATGAAGGGTTTGGCGTTACTGTGATTAAAGAGCGTGCCCGGTTCAAAGACAAAGACACGGTTGAGTCCGACAGCACGGAAGTCCGCGCCAAGCGGTTCATTGTGGCCACGGGATCGCGGGCTTCGGCCCCGCCAATTCCCGGCTTGGCCGAGACGCCCTATCTGACGAATGAAACGATCTTTCAAATTGACGAGCAGCCAAAGCATCTTCTGATAATCGGCGCCGGCCCCATTGGTTTGGAGCTGGGTCAGTCTTTTAAGCGCTTGGGGAGCGAGGTCACAATTATCGATATAGCCGCGCCCTTGGGCCGCAGCGAACCCGAGCACGCCAAAGCCTTGGTGCACGCTCTTGAATCCGAAGGGGTCGTGTTTCGGGCGCCCGTGAAAACGGAAAAAATCTCCGGTAAAAAGGGCGCCATTACAATTCACCTCGAAGGCGGCGAAACCATAAAGGGGAGCCACCTCTTGGTCGCGGCAGGACGCGCGCCGGCTATCAGCGGCTTGAACTTGGACGCCGCCGGGGTCACTCATGACCGCCGAGGCATTGAAACTGATGATTGCCTGCGAAGCTCCAATAAAAAGGTTTACGCCGTCGGTGATGTGGCCAAGGACAAAAAGGGTTATCCGCGCGGCGGTCTTACCCACGCGGCAGGCTATCACGCGGGCATTATCATCAAGGCGTTTTACTTTCTGCCGCCATTGTTTAACCGGTGGTTCGGGAAGGCGACGACAGATCGTATGCCGGCCGCAATTTACACGGCGCCAGAGCTTGCCTCTATCGGCATGACGGAAGCTCAAGCTATTGATGCCGGTCACAAAGTCAGGCCGCTGACATTTGAGTTTGAAGAAAATGACCGCGCTATTGCCGAACGCAGCCGCGAAGGCGAGGTAAAAATAATCGCGACGACCAAAGGTAAAATCCTGGGCGCGTCTATTATCGGAGAAGGCGCCGGTGATCTCATCCAGATGATTTCCGTGGCCATGGCCAATAACGTCAAAATTTCCGGTCTGGCGCAGATTATCTCGCCCTACCCGACCCGCGGCGAAGCGGTTAAGCGGGCGGCGAGTTCGTTTTACACGGATGCTCTGTTCAGCGACAAAACCAAAAAACTGGCCGGTCTCTGGACAAAATTCCACTAGCTCATCATAATCTCCCAAACGGGGAGAGATTATGTTTATCGGACATTACGGACCGGCGGTTTGGGATACGCAGCGCGGCGGCGGCAAGCCGCTTATCAAGCTTTGGGAAGCCTTCTTGGCCGTGCAGGCCATGGATCTTTTCTGCGGCGCATTGATAATGTTCGGCATTGAAGGCACGCGGCTAACGGATAATGGCGCGCCTGTTTTTGATATTCCCTGGTCTCATTCGCTTTTATCCTCCGTGGTTATCGCTGTGATCGCAGGTTTGGTTTACAAGGTTTTCAGGCCCCAAAGTGGCCGCCGTGAATTTTGGGTGATCGCTATATTGGCCTTTTCCCATTGGCTTTTGGACTTGATCGTCCACCGACCGGATCTGGCGCTCTATCCGGGCGGCGAAACGCTTTTAGGCTTTGGGCTTTGGGACCTGCCTTGGGTGGCCTTTGTTCTGGAGGCCGGGCTATTGGCGGGCGCATTTTTGTTTTGGCAAAAAGTCACAAAGGCCAAAAACAAAAAATATGATTACGCCATCTGGGGCCTTTTCCTGTTAATGGCAGTCGCCCATTTCGCGGTGATTGTATTTCAGGGCCTGCAAGTCCAAAACGGCACTTATGATCACACCGCACAGCCGCCCACTATGGCGCTGGGCTTGTCTATGCTGCTGGCTTTCGCGCTGTTTGCTTTTTTGATCAGCCGGATCGAGCGCGGCCGGCCGTCTAAGTTCAGCGACTAAAACTTATAAGCCAGGGCAACGCCGCCGAAAAACTGATCCTTTGAGCCGCGTTCTTTCACCAAGGGAGAACCCGCGGCATCGCCGCTCAAGCGATCATAATTGCCGATAAGGGTTATGCCGGAGCTGTAAGAGAGCGGCATCA
>CALJNJ010000040.1 GCA_937981945.1 uncultured Caulobacterales bacterium
GTATGACTGAAGTTCAAATTACTTGCGCGTTTGATAGTGGAAACATCATCGTCAATGATGCGTCAAATCCCGCCAATATCCGATTGTCCATTCGCAAAGATACCAATTCAGATTTCTTCCAATGGTTTCATTTTCGCTTGACCGGAGCCAGAGATAAAGCCTGCAATTTGGTTATCGAAAACGCCGGAGATGCGGCATACACTGGCGGATGGGAAGGCTATAACGTTTGCGCGTCATATGATCGGGAAACGTGGTTTCGAGTTGATACCAAATTTGAAAACGGACAATTGATCATACAGCACACGCCGGAGCTGGACTCCATTTATTACGCTTACTTCGCGCCGTATTCCATGGATCGGCATGCAGATCTGATTGCAGAAGTCGGGACCCATCCCGACGTCAGAGCAGACGTCATAGGCACGACCATAGAAGGTCAGACCATGGACCGGATTATTATTGGTAACGGCCCCAAAGTCATTTGGGTGATCGCGCGCCAACATCCGGGCGAGTCCATGGCGGAATGGTGGGCGGAAGGATTTTTGGCGCGTTTGCTGGATGACGATGATCCGGTTGCGCGGGTCCTCAGGAGCAGGGCTGTTTTCCATATTGTTCCTAACATGAACCCTGACGGGTCCCGGCACGGGAATCTTCGGACCAACGCTGCCGGCTCCAATTTGAACCGCGAATGGGACAAGGCCACGATTCAGTCCAGTCCCGAAGTTTTTCACACGATTCAGGCTATGAATGCGGCCAAGCCTGATTTGTGTCTGGATGTGCACGGCGATGAAGCCTTGCCGTATAATTTTATCGCGGGGGCTGAGGGCATTCCGAATTATACGGAAAAGCAAGCAGCCAATCTTGAGGCCTTTTTAGCGGCTTATAAAACCGCTTCTCCTGACTTTCAAACCGTAAAAGGCTATCCAAAGACGGCGCCGGGCAAGGCCAATCTGTCCATGTGCACTAATTGGACGGGCCACACCTATGACTGCTTGGCCATGACATTGGAAATGCCGTTTAAAGACAATGCAGATCTGCCGGACAGTGAGTTCGGTTGGTCACCTGATCGGTGCGCTCGACTTGGCGGTGCCGTCTTGGACGCTATGCTGGCTGTGGTGGACACGATCTGACCCAAAATGGAAAGAGGGGCCGCCGATGTGGTTAGGCGACCCCTTGAATCCATCCGTTGCCCCGTCGGAACGAATTCAAATTTTCTCTAGAGATTTTCGAGATTACCCACCGTGATGCCCGTCACGCGCTTGGATTTTCCTGCGGAATCATTACAAGAACACACTATGCAGCAATATTTGGACCTTTTATCTCACGTTATGGAAACCGGTGTGGACCGTATGGACCGCACGGGAACCGGAACGCGCGGCGTGTTTGGGTATCAAATGCGGTTTGACTTGGCTGACGGGTTTCCAATGGTGACGACCAAGAAACTCCATATCAAATCAATCGTTCACGAACTTATTTGGTTTTTGGCCGGCGATACAAATATTGAGTATCTCAAACAGAACAAAGTGCGTATTTGGGATGAATGGGCCGATGAAAATGGCGATTTGGGCCCGGTCTATGGCAAGCAATGGCGGCGCTGGGAAAGTCCGGACGGACGTATCATAGATCAGGTCGATAAATTAGTCGAAGCCATAAAAACCAATCCTTATTCGCGCCGTCATATTATCAGCGCTTGGAACCCTGCGGATGTGGATCAAATGGCGCTGCCGCCCTGTCACTGCCTGTTCCAGTTCCATGTGGCTGACGGGAAACTGTCCTGCCAGCTTTATCAGCGCAGTGCCGATATTTTTCTGGGTGTTCCTTTTAATATCGCGTCCTATGCGTTGCTGACCCATATGATGGCGCAAATTTGTGATCTCGAGGTCGGAGATTTTGTCCATACGTTCGGCGATGCTCATATTTATTCCAACCATTTTGAGCAAGTTCGGAAACAATTGAAACGCGCGCCAAAACCGCTGCCGCGACTGGAGTTGAATCCGGACGTCGGATCAATTTTCGACTTCACCTTCAGCGACATAAAGATCAAAGGTTATGAGGCCCATCCGCATATCGCCGGTAAAGTGGCGGTTTAGCCGTTTACGCGGCGCACCGGCTTCGCTATAGCGGCGCAAATCACTCATAAGAGCCCATCATGCACGACATTAAAGCCATTCGCGAAAACCCCGACGTTTATGACAAGCTTTGGGCAAAGCGCGGTCTGGAGCCTCAGGCTGAAAAAATTATCAATCAGGACAAGCTAATCCGTAAGGCTATGTCCGTTGTTCAGGACGCAGAAGCGGCCCGTAATAAAGCGTCCAAACAGATCGGCGCCGCCATGGGTAAAGGCGACAAAGAAGAAGCCGAGCGTCTCAAAGCTGAAGTCTCAGGCGCTAAGAATGTCATCGCCGCTATGGGCGCGCAGGTTGACGGTGAAAAAGCTCAGCTCAGCGCTTTGCTGGCCGGCCTTCCCAATATCCCCTTTGCCGATGTTCCTGAAGGGGAAGACGAAGACAGCAATGTGGAGAGCCATGTTTGGGGCGACCCGCGCAAGTTTGATTTTGAGCCTAAAGCCCATGACGATCTTGGGGAAGCGCTCGGTATGATGGACTTTGAGACCGCTGCCAAAATGAGCGGCAGCCGCTTTGTTATTCTGTCCGGCCTGCTGTCTCGCCTTGATCGGGCCTTGGCGGCGTTTATGCTGGACCTACAAACCGAAGAACATGGCTATACGGAAACCACGCCGCCGGTTTTGGTTTGGGACAAGGCTCTTTACGGCACCGGGCAATTGCCGAAATTCGAAGAGGATTTGTTCAAGACAACAGGCGATCATTATCTAATACCAACGGCCGAGGTTTCTCTGACCAATATCGTGCGGGAAAGCATTATTGATGCCGACTATTTGCCGCGTCGATACACGGCGCATACACCGTGTTTCCGTTCAGAAGCCGGGGCATCCGGAAAAGATACCAAAGGCATGATCCGCCAGCACCAATTCAACAAAGTCGAACTGGTCTCTATTGTGAAACCTGAAGATTCCGAAGCCGAACATAAACGCATGCTCGGCTGCGCCGAGGAAGTGCTGAAAAGACTGGAACTGCCTTATCGCGTTGTCGAGCTTTGCACCGGCGATCTCGGGTTTGGCGCGCGCCGTACATTCGACATTGAGGTATGGCTCCCGAGTCAGGATAAATATCGTGAGATTTCTTCTTGTTCCAATTGCGGAGATTTTCAGGCCAGGCGCATGAATGCCCGCTATAAACACGCCGAGAAGGATAACCGTTTTGTCCATACGCTTAACGGATCCGGTCTGGCGGTCGGACGGACGCTTGTGGCTGTTTTGGAGAATTATCAGAACGAAGACGGTTCCGTCACAATCCCCGAAGTTCTCGTGCCCTATATGGGCGGCGTCACGGTGATTAAGTGAGAATTCTCTTAACCAATGATGACGGCGTTCGCGCCGAAGGCATGCAGGTCCTGCGCCGGATCGCGGCCCATCTGAGCGATGATGTGTGGGTTGTGGCGCCTGATACAGAAATGTCTGCCGCTTCACGCGGTGTGTCGCTCCACAATCCGGTCCGCGCCAAAAAACTCGATGACAAAGTCTATGCCGTTACGGGAACACCGACAGACAGCGTGATCTTGGCCCTTAAGGATGTGATGAAAGACCATAAGCCGGATTTAGTATTATCGGGCGTCAATCGCGGGCAAAACTTGGCTGAGGATGTGACATTTTCAGGGACTGTTGCGGGCGCGCTTCAAGGCATGCAAATGGGAATCCCGTCGATCGCCTTATCTTTGGCGCGCGGTTTTCAAGGCGCTTCCAGCCTGCCGTGGGAGACAGCCGAAGCACATTCGCCTGAGCTGATAAAGAATCTGGTTAAGCAAGGCTGGCCTCATAACGTTATTTTGTCGATCAATATTCCTGATACGGCGCCCGGCGATGTCAAAGGTGTTCAGATCACGCGGCAGGGACATCGCGATTTCCAAATGAGCGGTGTTGATAAACGCAAGCACCCTCGGGGCGGGCATTACTTCTGGCTGACTTATGGTGCCGCCAAATCCAATCCGCCGCAGGGTACGGATTTACGGGCTATTTATGACGGTTATATTTCTGTGACACCGCTTCACACGGATCTGACTCATTTTGATACTATGTCAGATCTGCAGGACGTTTTTTCTGACTGATGTTTGATCCCGGGCTGATGGATATGATCATGCGCCTTCGGGGGCGGGGCGTATCGGAAAACAGCATTTTACGGGCTTTTGAAACCACCCCCCGCAAGGCTTTTGTGCCGAATGCGTTTTATAACGCCGCCTATGACGAAAAACTTCTGCCCATTGACTGCTGTCAAATTCTACCGGAGCCGTTGACGATTGCGCGGATGACACAAGCCTTAGCTACCGAGGCCGATCATAAAATTTTGGAGATCGGAACCGGGAGCGGATATCATGCTGCCATTCTGTCTAAAATCTGCAAACGGGTTTATTCCGTCGAGCGTTATAAGACGCTGGTTGAAAACTCTGAGGCATTGTTCAGAAAATTAGAACTCCCAAACATTGTTGTTCGCCACGGCGATGGCCGTACGGGGTGGAAAGGGCAATCGCCTTTTGAGCGGATTATTGTAACGGCGGGCCTTAAAAAAGTGCCGGACGCGCTTTTCACTCAGCTGACACCGGGAGGTCGTTTGGTGGCGGTGGTCGGGGATGAACTTACAGTTTTCAGTAAAGCCCGCACGCGCGTGACATCACAAATATTGATGCCTATGACATTGCCTATGATCGAGGCCGGAAAGTCCAAAGCGCTTTAATTGTGCAATGACGGCGAAAACCGTCTGAATATTGTCTCAGTTACGACTTTTCTTGAGAGCTTCAACGAAATGAAATGTGTTTGTCAAAAACATGCTTCATGGACCTCCCAAAGGAGGCGTTTATGTTTATCACTTATGTATTTGTGACTCAGTTCTTATTCGGGCGATAATTCTTCGGATTTTCGCAGTCCGTCAACAGTTTCGTCGGGCGTGTCTGACTTTTCGATTTCCGCGGCTATAGACTCAAATTTTGTATCTAAGTTTTGTGCACTTTTAGCGGCGGCGAAGCCCAACAGAGTCAAAGCGGCAAATGTCAAAATCACACCGGTTATCAGACCGACGACAAATGGCAGAACAGCTCCGCGTTTCGGGCTGCCGTCCGTTTTAACTTTGACTTTTTTGGCTTTGCGCGCTTTTCGTCCTTTTTTAGCGGGAACTTCCTCGGCGTGGGGGACTTCCTCATATGGGACGTTGGGGTAAGGTTGAGCCGTTTGATGATGTTGCGGCATTCCTTGCGCCGGATAGGGCGGAACGGCCGGATTTTGGGCCGGCATTTGCTGATAAGGCTGCCCGGCATATTGTCCGTGAACCGGTTGTTGAACCGGATGCGCCGGCGGTTGTACTTGGTGCTGGGCAGGGATGGGCTGCTGAGGTACGGGCGCCTGATTTGGCTGCGGAGCCGCCGGTTGCGTGCCAAAATTTTGGCGTCTGAATTCGTTTGGATTAAATGCGTTACTCATAATTCCCTCCGCAAGCGAAGGGGAAAATACTGCGCGGAACTTAAAAATAACCTAATTTTCAGTCAGAGCGGTTTTCGAGCCAATTTTCCAGCCAATGGATATTATAATCCCCATTTTTGAAATCGTCTTCGTCCAGCAGAGACTTAAAGAGCGGGATCGTCGTATCAATGCCCGTGATGACCATTTCGCCGAGCGCGCGCCGCAAACGCAATAATGCACCTTCGCGGGTCCTGCCGTGGACGATAAGCTTCCCGATCAGACTGTCATAATAGGGCGGAACGGAATAGCCGGAATAAAGCCCGCTATCGAGGCGGGTATTCATGCCGCCGGGCGCGTGGAAATCAATGACCTTCCCTGGTGACGGCGCAAATGTTCTCGGATTTTCCGCATTTATGCGGCACTCAATGGCGTGGCCGCGAAAATTAACGTCCTCTTGCTTAAAAGAGAGCTTGTCACCATTGGCGACTTTAATTTGTTCCCGAACCAGGTCTATCCCGGTGATTTCTTCGGTTACCGGATGCTCGACTTGCAGGCGTGTATTCATTTCAATGAAAAAGAACTCATTGTTTTCATAGAGAAATTCTATGGTCCCTGCGCCGCGATAGCCTATTTTCTTAATGGCTGTGGCCACAATAGAGCCAATTTCGCTGCGCTGCTTGGCGCTGAGGCAAGGCGAGGGCGCTTCTTCCAAGACTTTTTGGTTGCGGCGCTGGAGTGAGCAATCCCGTTCGCCCAAATGCACAACATTGCCGTGGGTGTCGGCGATAATTTGAATTTCTATATGCCGAGGCCCTTTGAGATAGCGCTCCAAATAGACCGATCCGTCACCAAATGCCGCTTTGGCTTCGGTTTGGGCCGCCATTAAAGCTTCGTCCAGCTTATCAGGGCTTTCCGCCAGCCGCATGCCGCGTCCGCCGCCGCCTGCTGCCGCCTTGACCAAAAGGGGGTAGCCGACGTCTTTGGCGACTTTTCGGGCTTCTTCCAAGGTTGCAACGCCGCCGTCAGAACCCGGAACGACCGGAATGCCGGCATCAGCGACGGTTTGTTTGGCGGTAATTTTGTCGCCCATAATTCGAATGTGATCGGCGGTCGGTCCGATAAAGGCCATATTATGAGCCTCAACGATCTCCGCAAATTTTGCGTTTTCTGACAAAAATCCGTAGCCGGGATGGACCGCATCGGCGTCGGTTATCTCGCAGGCTGAAATAATGGCGGGGATGTTAAGATAACTTTCCGTCGCAGAATTAGGCCCGATACATACGCTCTCATCGGCGAGCCGGACATGCATGGCGTCTTTATCGGCTTCGGAATGGATTGCGACCGTGGCGATTCCCATTTCCTTGCAGGCTCTGTGAACGCGCAGGGCTATTTCGCCGCGATTCGCTATGAGGATTTTTTTGAACACAGTCGCCCGGGCCTATTCGATGATGAACAAGGCTTCCCCGAACTCGACGGGTTGGGCATCGCTGACCAAGATTGATTTGATTGTGCCCGATTTCGGAGCTGTTATCGGGTTAAAGGTCTTCATGGCCTCTATCAGGAGGATCGTATCCCCTTCAGCGACGCTGTCGCCATCGTTTACAAATGCTGATGCATCAGGACTCGGCCGCGTATAGGCCGTTCCGACCATGGGTGATTTTACGGCGCCGGGGTGATCGCTGAGATCGGCGTCTGATGACGGGGCGGGCATGGGGGCTGACACCGGCGCAGCAATGGCCGCAGGTGCGGGCGCAGGGGCGGCGAAGGCGCTAATCATTTGACCGCTGTGTTTGGCGACCCTGATTTTGAGATCGCCCCGCTTCATTTCAATTTCCGATAATTCGGTTTCGTTTAGAATATCCGCAAGCTCACGAATTAGCTTCGTTTCCGAATTTTTAGCCTGCGCGCCGGATTTTTTCTCCGCCATAACCACCCTCGTTGATTATATTTTTTCAGCTCTTTAGCAGATCAATGGCAGCCTGTAAGCCCAATAAATAGCTTTTTGAGCCAAATCCGCTAATGGTCCCCATAGATGCTTCGGATACGAAAGACCGGCGTCTGAAGCTCTCTCTGGCTGCCGGTTGGGATAGGTGGACTTCGATACAAGGAATCTCCACAGCCTTAATGGCATCATAAAGGGCCACGGACGTATGGGTATAAGCGGCCGGATTGATAAGGATCGCGGCACCTTTTTGACCGGCTTCCTGAATTTTGTCGACCAGTTCGCCTTCAATGTTGGATTGGGAGAAATTTACGCTCAATCCGTTCTCTTCAGCGGTGTCGACACACATAGTTTCGATGTCTGCCAAGGTCTGCGACCCATAGATTTCGGGCTCTCTTGTCCCCAAAAGATTGAGGTTAGGCCCGTTGATTATGTAGATGGGTTTTGACATAGACAGGCAAATTACCCATCTAGGGCCCTGAGGCAAGACTTTACTTGGAATGACATGAACCTTGTGATTAACGGACAGGACTATTTTGATCTTCCGATCGGCATGACGGTCGCGGCTTTGCTCGACCATTTGGAATTGCCCCGTAAAAAAATCGCCGTTGAGCGCAATATGGAAATAGTTCCGAAATCAGCTTTTGACACGCAGGCACTTTCAGAGGGCGACCGGCTGGAAATCATACATTTTATCGGAGGCGGCTGAGTGGCCCAAAAAAACATCGAAAAACTGGTCGTGGCCGGCCGTGAGTTCAATTCACGTCTGATTATCGGCACCGGTAAGTATAAGACCTATCAAGAAAATTATGACGCTTTGGTGGCCTCGGGCGCGGATATGATTACCGTTGCCGTCAGACGGGTAAATCTATCCAATCCGGACGAACCAATGTTGGTGGATTTCATTGACCCCAAAGAATACACATTTCTTCCGAATACGGCCGGGTGTGTTACCGGCGAAGATGCAGTGCGAACCCTGAGGCTGGCCCGCGAAGCCGGGGGGTGGGATTTGGTGAAACTGGAAGTTTTGTCTGACCCGAAACATCTTTATCCGGATATGGAAGAGACCATGCGCGCCGCGAAGCTTCTGATCGATGACGGGTTTGAAGT
>CALJNJ010000041.1 GCA_937981945.1 uncultured Caulobacterales bacterium
GGGCGTGAGCTGTTTTGGCAAAGATCATCACGCCCGATGTCGGATGGTCGAGTCTGTGAATGAGCCGGGTTTCCGGCCGAATGGCGCGCAGGCGGCTTTCCAGGCAATCCTTATGTTTGGGGTCTTTTCCCGGCACACTCAAAAGCCCGCCGGGTTTATGCACCAACATCAGATGATCATCCTCATGGAGGAATTCTACGGGATCATGCGGCGGATTATAGACAAACGGTTTTATGTATCTGCCTTTGTTTTCGAGACGGCCTTAACCCGTTTGGTCCGTCCGCGCCAAAATCGTCTGACAAGCCAGATGATTGGGATGATCACAAAAATCAGCCATGGAAGAATAGCTGCAAAGAACCGGATTACATTGGCAAGGCCATAGGAAATATCTTTGACGAAATCTTTTAGCGCCAAACCGATAGGAGACACGGCATTTCTGGAAACAGCAACAGCTTCGCTTTGATAATTTATATCAACGATTGACATGCTGACCCGTTTTTTAAGGGCTGCAAGTGTCGCTGTCGCGCTTTCAATTTCGCCCTGAACTCTGGCGAGTTCCCGCTCTAAAGCCAACAGATCGGTAAGCTCGGCATTGCGGGTCTCCAAATGACTTTCAAGACGCTCCCTCAGTTTCATTTTTGAGCGCAATCTGGCGTCGGTATCCAAAATCGACCGCGTTAAATCTTCGGCAGAAACAGAGGAATTGATGACGGTACCGTCCGCCGCTTCTACGGATGAAACGAGTTCCTGCTTAAAGCTCTCAAGCCAGTTGGGTTCGGCGCGTAATTGCAATTGTGCAGAAACGTGAACATCGTCATGAGAATTGGAAGAGGATCTGAGAATTTGGCATTTTGCGGCGCCGGCCTGAAGACAGCTTTGGACATGAGCGTCCAGCGTGGCAGCAACGTTGGCGGCCGGCATTCTGAAGGCGTAGCCATAGCGATAGGCCAGATAACTTGAAAATTCCGATTGGGTTTCACCGGATTGATCGCGGCTCTGTTTTGACGTTGCCATCGGCGGCGCGGCCTGCACCATTTCAGCGGCGACGTCAGCAGCGGCGCCGGAATAACGCTCTGCGCTCATATCTCTGCTGTCGCAGGCGCCCAAAGCGAAGGCGGCCACAGCGCCAAATGCGATAAGTTTTTTCACTATTCAGTCTCCAACATTATCGGGTCCCCAAATCCCAGATCCTTCAGGCCCTCAGCTTGCGACTCTGCATCCCCGACAACCAGATAAATCATGGCGTCCGTTTTCATATGTTCGGCCGTGATGGACTTGAATTGATCAAGGGTCATTGTTTTGAGTTTCTCAGCGTCGCGCGCCTTGTAGTCAACCGGATAATCATAGGCACTGATTTGCCCGAGCATTGACAGCTTATCGCTCAGGGTTTCGTTTTTGAGGGCTTGTCCGCGGAGCTGTGCATCTTTGAGCATGTCCAAATCATCTTCCGTAAATTCAAGACCGTAAGCATCAACAATGGATTTGATGATTGCGATAGACTCCTTGGTCACATTGGTTCTGACCGAAGATCTCACCACAAATGATCCGCGATCTTCCTGACCGCTAAACCCTGAACGAATGCCGTAAGTGTAACCCTTATTGACCCGAAGTTCCGTATTGAGTTTGGAGGTGTAAATTCCGCCCAAAGGAAAGTTGACCGATTGCGCCAAGGAAAAATCGTCATCTTTGGCCGATAATGACGGACGTTCGATCCGAAGAACGGATTGTTTGGCGCCCGGAAAATCATAAAAATATATCCGTGACTGATCGACGGGATTGGGCTGAGCCAACGCAATCGCCGGCGGTTCGGGTTTATCCCAACCGTCCGACAGGGGCGCCATGGCCGACTTGACGCTTGCCAAATCTATATCGCCGACAAGGCGAAGCATGGCGTGATTTTGGCTGTAATATTTATCATAAAAGGCTTTGACGTCGTCGAGCGTAACGGTTTCCAGTTTTTCCTTGGGCCCGTAACCGCTGTAATGAAAAATGTGACCTTCAGGATAGCGAAGCTTGGCCATTTCCCGTGCGGAGATTGCATTGGGAAGGGCGGCGCGTTGATCAATTTGATTGAGCATTTTACGCTTTAACAGATCAAATTCTTCCGCGTCCCAACGGGGCTCGAGTAACATTTCTTGAGCCAGTGCCATGGTCGCGTCAAAGTTTCTGGACAGTGTATTGCCGGTCACGAAAACCCCGTTCGGCCCGCTGCTGACGGAAATGTCCGATCCCAGGGCTTTAATGGCATTTTCCAATTCGGCGGTGGTTTTATCGGCGGTGCCTTTTTGTAACATAGCCGCGACCATGTCAGAGACGGCGGGCTTGTCGTAATCACCCCGATTAAAACCGGCATCAACCTTCAAAGAGAAATAGACCAGTGGTGTTTCATCACTACTCATTCCGTAAACTTTGATTCCGTTTGACAGTTCGCCTGTCCAAACTTTTGGTGCAGAAAGCGTGTAAGAATTGCCAAAGTCAGGCTCGACGGTTCTGTCAAAACTTGACGGTGTCGTGGTTTCTAAAACCCGCGCAGCCGGATCAAAGTCTACGGCCGCGCCTTCGCCGGCGACAACTTTTTCTTCAACAACAGCGGCTTTGACGGCACCTTCTAGCGCTAAGTCCGCTTGACCTTTGGGTACAAAGCTTGTGTGCAAATGCGGCTTATCTTTGATGTAGGTTTCATAAACCCGCATCACGTCATCTGTTGTGACGCCCTGCATGCCTGCAATGTCTTTTTCGATATATCCGGGGTCGCCGGCGAAGAGATTATATTCGCCCAGCAAAATGGCTTTTCCGAGCGCGCTTTGCATTTCGCCGTAGAAATCAACCTCTAGGCCCGCTTTGATCCGGTCCAAATCATCTTGGGAAATTCCGTTCTCTTCAAAACGGGCAAACCCTTTCTTGAGCGCCGGAACAAGTCCGTCCAGATCTTCGCCTTCATTGGCGCTTATGGACAGATAGGCTTCGCCTGCGATCTCTTTTGTATAGTGGAATGCGCTCACATCGCTGGTGAGTTTTTCTTCATCGACCAGGACTTCTGACAAGGGAGCCGTTTTTCCGTCCGTCAGATATTCCGTCAAAATATTGAGGGCATAACTGTCCGGATGAAATTGTTCAACCGTTGGCCAAACGGCCGTCAGTCTGGGAACTTTGGCGAAATTATCTTCGTGATAAACACTCACATTTTCAGCCAGTGGGCTGGGGCGGGGTTTGAATTTCTCAATGGATTCCCCGCGCGGAATTTCTCCGAAATATTTTTCGATCAGACGCTTTGCGTCCGCCACATCAAAATCACCTGACAATGTCACGGTCACATTGTTCGGCACATACCAGCGCTTATAAAAGTTTTGCGTGTCTTCAAGTGTTGCCGCGTCCAGATCCGCCAAGGAACCGATTACTGACCAATTATACGGATGATCTTCCGGATAGAGAGATTTGTTGATGATATAAAAATTGTGGCCATAGGGTTGATTGTCGACTCTCTGCCGTTTCTCGTTTTTGACAACTTGTTTCTCATTGTCGACGACATTTTGAGAAACCGTATTGATGAACCAGCCCAGTTTGTCGGCCTCAGCCCAAATAACTTTTTCAAGAGCATCTTTGGGAACCGCTTGGAAATATTGCGTCATGTCATGGGTCGTAAAGCCGTTCGTGCCTTCGCCGCCAATGCGCGTATTCATCTCATCCAAACCGCCATAACCGAGGTTTTCACTGTCCAAAAACAATAAATGTTCAAACAAATGGGCAAATCCGGTTCGTCCCGCGGTTTCCCGAGCCGAGCCCACATGCGCCGCCAGATCAATGGCGACCACAGGATCAGAACGGTCCACATGCAAGACCACATCCAGACCGTTCTCCAGCGTATATTTTTCAAAATCCACGGATAGAGCCGCGCTCTTGCCCGTGGAGCCGGCGCTATCCGAAACAGGCGCGCTGTCACAAGCGGCCAGAGCCAGTAATGAT
>CALJNJ010000042.1 GCA_937981945.1 uncultured Caulobacterales bacterium
GTCTCGACTTGCCGGGCCAAATCTTCCGGATAGGTTTCATTATTGTCGTAATAGGCGGTGCAGACATCCGTGGTCATGGTGAAGCCGGGCGGAACCGGCAGACCCAATGAGGCCATCTCAGCCAAATTGGCCCCTTTTCCGCCGAGCAAATTCTTCATGGTGGTATTGCCGTCAGCATTGCCGCCGCCAAATGCGTAAACCCATTTCGTCATGTTACCACCCACAGTGTCTGCGACGGCGCGCAGTATTAACCTTCAATAGCCTCGAAATCGGCTATGCGGCCTGACGTATCACGAATTTCTTTCAAAAGTCTAAGTCTGTTTTCGCGTTCTGCACTAACATCTGAGTTAACCGTCACCTCATCGAAGAACTTATCTATAGGCTTTCGCAAGGCTGACAGCGCTGACATAGCCTTGGAATAGGCTTCTTTTTCAAGGGCGGCATCGATGGCTGCCTTAGCGCGGCCAAGTGCCTCATAGAGCGCGGTTTCTTCTGCCTGAGTGCCTTTATTGGGCGCGCCGTCAGGAATCGCACCTTTTTTCGACTCGGCCTTGAGAATATTGGCGGCGCGTTTATAGCCGGCCAGAAGGTTGGATCCGTCATCAGTGGCGAGGAAATCCTGTAGGGCTTCAACGCGGTTGACGATGGCGACTAAATCATCCTCACCCAAAGCAAAGACTGCGTCGATCAGATCATGCCTCACGCCTTGTTCCCGTAAGTGAACTTTCAGGCGGTCGATAATAAACCCGACCAGATTGTGAATTGTGGCTTGTTCGTCCCCGCTAATCACCCCGTCTGCCAGACGGCCGGTTTCTTTGTCAGCGATATTTTCCATTTCCAAAACCGCCCTGCCCTTGAGCAGTTCTTTGGATAAATCGAGCCTGATTTTATTGTCCAAAATAATCCGGACAAATCCAAGCGCGGCGCGGCGCAGTCCAAACGGGTCTTTAGATCCGGTCGGCTTTTCATCAATGGCCCAAAACCCGGTTAGAGTATCCAGCTTGTCGGCCAATGACACGGCGACGGACACCGGCGAGCTCGGCACGTCATCAGACGGACCTTTGGGTTTATAATGTTCTTCAATGGCCAAGGCGACATCGAAATCGCCGCCTTCTTTTTCAAACATTAATCGGCCGATTTGACCTTCAAGCTTGGTAAATTCGATAACGGTTTGCGTCACCAAATCACATTTGGCCAGGCGGGCCGCCATTTCGGCCTTTTCGGCATCCGCGCCGACTTTGGGCGCTAATTCGCGGGCCAAGGCTTCGAGACGCTGAGCTTTATCTTTGATGGAGCCGAGCTTTTTATGGAACACGACCGTGCCCAATTTATCGTAATAATCTTCCAGCTTCTTTTTCGCATCTTCACTTTGGAAGAACTGCGCGTCAGCCAATCGCGCCGAGAGCACGCGGGAATTACCGGCCGCAATGGCTTTGCCCCCGTCAGGGGCCATTTGATTGGCGACCACAATAAATTTAGCCGCTAATTGTCCGGTTTTCGGATCCCGGACGGCAAAGTATTTTTGGTGCTCCCGCATGGATAAGCGAATGACTTCACCCGGCAGCTTTAAAAAGGACGGGTCCATATCGCCTAAAATCACGACCGGCCACTCGGCGAGCCCGGCCACTTCGGCCAAAAGACCTTCATCTTCGACCAGTTCCAGTCCCGCTTTTTTGCAAAGAGCGCGCGCGTCATCGGCGATCTTTTTTGTACGGCTGTCCATATGCAAAAGCACATGACCTTTGCCCTCTAATTGCTTTTGGTAATCGGCGAAGGAACTCACCGTGAACGGACCTCTGCCATGTTGCCGATGACCTTCGGTAGAATTGCCCGCGGTCACGCCGCCGGCCTCAACCGGGATGACTTTGCCGTCCAAAAGGCAAATCATGCTTTGCAGCGGACGGACCCAGCGGAAGGTTTCGCCGCCGGTTTTCATGGATTTAGGCCATGGAAAATTATTCATCAGATCCGGAATTATGTCGCGGATAATATCAGCCGAGTCGCGACCCGGCTTTTCAATTTTGGCCACGTAAAATTGACCCTTTTTATCATCGCGAATTTCAGCCTGCGAGATATCCGTCAAACCGGCCGCTTTCATAAACCCGCCAAGCGCTTGCTCAGGCGCGCCAACACGAGGCCCTTTGCGCTCATCACTGATGTCCGGGCTTTTTAGCGGGATATCCGCCATATAACCCAATCGTCTCGGGCCTGACCAATGCTGCGACGCGTCCACAGCCAGACCGGCTTTCCCCAAAGCTTCGCTCAAAAGTTTGCGTAAATCTTCGCCGGCGCGTTTTTGCATCCGGGCCGGTATTTCTTCGCAGAAAATTTCAAATAAGAACTCTGCCATGCCTATCTCCACGCCCCGGATGCAATCTGCGCATCAATTTCGACATATTTTTCGGCGCAGCCCTTGGCCAGATCTCTCACCCGTTTGATATATTCTTGTCTTTGGGTTGGTGAGACCACGCCCCGGGCATCCAGTAAGTTAAACAAGTGGGAGGCTTTGAGCGCATATTCATA
Source organism: uncultured Caulobacterales bacterium (assembly GCA_937981945.1). Taxonomy (GTDB): domain Bacteria; phylum Pseudomonadota; class Alphaproteobacteria; order Caulobacterales; family Maricaulaceae; genus JACOMS01. The sequence continues at coordinate 2,524 of CALJNJ010000042.1, forward strand.
GGCCGGCAGAGGCAAAGGCTTTTCCAGTCCCAATAAATAATTACATTCGCTTTCACTGTCTTCAAACCAGCGCAGCAAACGATCCGTATCGGCATGTTCGAAATTATAGGTGGATTGCTGAACCTCGTTTTGATGAAACACATCCCCGTAAAGCACGCCGTCATCATTAAATTTCAGATCATAGACATTTTCCACGCCCTGCACATACATGGCCAGGCGTTCCAAACCATAGGTCAGCTCACCGGAGACCAGATCCAAATCCAGTCCGCCGACTTGTTGGAAATAGGTATATTGGGAAACCTCCATACCGTCACACCAGACCTCCCAGCCCAGACCCCACGCGCCGACCGTCGGGTTTTCCCAGTCATCTTCGACAAATCGAATATCGTGGAGATCCCGGTCAATGCCGATCGCATCCAGAGATCCCAGATAAAGATCCTGCATGTTTTTCGGATTGGGCTTTAATATGACTTGAAACTGGTAATAGTGCTGAAGGCGGTTTGGGTTTTCCCCGTAGCGCCCGTCAGCCGGACGGCGTGAGGGCTGCACATAGGCCACGTTCCAAGGCTTTGGCCCCAATGATTTCAGCACTGTTGCCGGGTGTAAGGTTCCTGCGCCGACTTCCAGATCAAACGGCTGTAAAATCACGCAGCCATTTTCCGACCAATAACGCTGAAGAGTCAGGATCAGGTCCTGAAAAGACAAAGGTTTTACAGATTTTTTCGACATGTCACTTCCGACAGTAATTTGCGGCGCAACCTATAAGGAAAGGCCTGAATTTCAAGCTTATTCCGACGGACTAATTATCGCGGTAAACTTCGTGGCCCAATTCCATGGCTTCCATGGCGTCCACAGCATCTGAATAATCTTCGTCGATCACCATAACGCGGCGCGGAATCGCCCCGATTGAGCCTTCCATAATGCTGACATGCTCATCAAAAACAAAGCATTCGATCTCGGATTCTTTGAGCACCGCCTGCACAAAACTGATGGTTACGGGATTGGTTGTCATCATCAGAATTTTCATAAAGTCTTCCTCTGCAGGCTGCGGCGACATCGCGCCCCGAAAGCTCTTGCCCGCGCTTAACTTCCTCCCTATCTTATGCCCTGAGAGAAGTAAACGGAAGGGCCTGCGTGAACGCACCCGCTCATATCGAAAAAAGTGATCTGTCTGCGAACCCGGCCGAACGGCTGATGGTTATGTCCGCTGACGATATGCAAGCCGTCAACACCATTATTTTGGACCGCATGCAAAGCCCGGTCGGTATGATTCCGGATCTGGCGGCTCATTTGGTTGACGCCGGCGGAAAGCGCTTAAGACCTTTGCTGACCATTGCCTGCGCCCGGCTTTTTGGTGAGAGCGAGACCGCTCATCATAAATTGGCGGCAGCCGTGGAATTTATACACAGCGCCACATTATTGCATGACGATGTCATTGACGAATCTGATTTGCGCCGAGGCCGCGAAGTTGCCAATCGAATTTGGGGCAATTCCGCCAGTATTTTAGTGGGCGATTTTTTATTCGCCCGCGCGTTCAATCTGATGGTGGAAACGGGATCGCTGGAAGCTTTGGATATTTTATCCTCGGCTGCGTCGATTATTGCCGAAGGCGAAGTGCATCAATTGGCGGCTCTGCGCAACACATCCATAACGGAAGACGTCTATATGGACGTCATCGGCGCCAAAACGGCGGCCTTGTTCGCGGCTGCCTGTGAGGTTTCACCGGTTATTTCCAAACGCCCGCAAGCCGAGCAGGAAGCGCTTCGCGATTTCGGAACCAAATTAGGCCTGGCCTTTCAGTTGACCGATGACGCGTTGGATTATGGCGGATTTGAAAGCGCTCTCGGGAAATCCGTGGGGGATGATTTTCGCGAAGGCAAAGTCACCCTGCCCGTCATTCGCGCCATCGAAAGCGCCGACGACACCGAGCGCGCGTTTTGGGAACGGGTAATCGGTGAACATAATCAAAATGAAACCGATTTAGAACGCGCCGTATCAATGCTTCGTAAAAGCGGTGCTTTGGATCAAACCGTTGATCTGGCCAGGCAATATGCGTCTGATGCCAAAAATGCGCTTGAGATTTTCCCGGCCTCTGACTGGCGTACCGTGCTGGAAGATCTGGCTGACTTTATTGTGGAACGGATCAGCTAAACTTTCGCCCGGCCCAAACCCAAATCAATGTCGCCGTCAAAACCGGCAAGATCAGGAAACTGATAAATTGATGCACGCCCCGACCGGCGGACCACACAACGAAAACCGCAATGATCAGACTGATGACGCTATAGATCAGAGCCACATTCATATGGCTGAACCCGGCCGTAATCATGCGCTGATAAAGATGGCGTTTATGGGCGGTCATTAATCGCTCACCGTTTCGAACCCGCATTAACATGGTCAAAAGCCCGTCCGTTAAAAACGGCAATATCAAAAGCGGCCCAATATAGACGGGCACGGAATTAGCCCCTTCGCGGCAAAACCATAAAACGGCAACGGCAAACACAAATCCGACGGTCAGCGACCCCACATCCCCTGTGAATATTTTGGCTTGCGGCCTGACATTATAGGGCATGAGACCGATCATTCCGGCCAGCAAAATCAAGCACAGCATAATGGATTCGTTTCCGCCCGTATTCAGGCCGATGACTGCCAAAGCGCCGGTCGCAATGCTCATGACCGTCAACATTAAGCCATTGGAGCCGTCCATAAAATTGATGATATTGGTGACTGTGAAAAGCCACAAAAAGGAGCCCAAAAAACCCGCCCAATAAGGAAGCTCATAAACACTAAATCCAAAAGGCATTTGGGTGACGGGGCCGATCACCCATACGGCAACAACGGCGCAAATACCCAGCATGAGAAATTTAAACTTGGCGGAGATATCAAAAATATCGTCGGAAAA
>CALJNJ010000043.1 GCA_937981945.1 uncultured Caulobacterales bacterium
GGAAAACTCCCGTGCCATTTCGTAATATTCAGAGTTCTTTTGCAGGGCTTGATGGGTTTCTTCGCTATAGTCCCGTTCCGATTTTTTTCCGGGCTCGGGAATACGGGCAGATCCGAATACGACCACGGTCGACTCGATCCCTTGCTCGTCCAGCATCATTTCCGGCTTTAGGAGTTCAAGCTGAAGACGAACGGGCCGCAATTCTTCGCGGGTCAGAAAGTCCTGATCCGCAAAAGCCAGACGATAGGCCGGGTGATCAGTTTGAGGCGTGTGTGGTTGTGCTTCGGCCCGCTCAATATCTTCTCGCGATGTTCTGAAATATTTACCCGTGCGGCGATCGTCCTTGCGTCTGTCTGTCATGCTGTATCCTGAATTCATCTCTGCCCCGACGGGGGGCATAATCGCCCGTTCGTTACCCGTCAATCGCGAAGGACGGGTTAACGGCTTTCAAACAGAATTTTTTGATAGACGCGGCCTATGACAATCAGGACCAGACCCAAGATTACAAAAGAGACGGCGCGCAGCACGCCTTCCAATGTCGCCATGTCGACCAAAAACGCCTTAAACACGGTCAAAACCAAGACGACGGCAGATCCTAATCTGAGCGATTTGAAATCCCATTTTAGCCCGGCGGCCAGCAAGACGATACCGAAGATGAGCCAAGATGCGCTAATCACATAAGTCTCCGTGCCTTTCGGGAAATTTTCAAAGATTGATATGCCGGGACCTGAGAAAATATGACGAATTTCAGCCGTGATGAACCAGAGCGCTGCGACGAGTGTCAGGACGGCCAGAAGGCGCACCCAAAGATCAGGGCGATGGCCGCGGCTGAGCAGAGCCGATCCGCCCATGAGCACGGCCGGCAAAGCATAACCCAAGATAAGTGAGTTTAAAACTTTCCCGCCGGTTACGTCCTGCCCTGCGTTAAACAACGGCGACAGCCCGAAACACAGAAGCAAAACAAAAGCTGATAAGGTGATCAATGAAATCAGCATCATCAAGGACGGTAATAATTGCAGATAGCGCGGCTGCGAATTTGTTTTTCCGTCTGCAAAATTCGGTTGCCCGATCCGCATATAGGCGCCGCCTAATGTAAAGCAGAGACCGGTCACGACCTGCAGGGCAATCTCATCAAACGTAAACCGGCCATAGCCAATATCGCCGCCGTAAAGATAATGCCGGATCTGAAACACAAAGAATAAAGCTGTGAAAATCAAAGCGCCCGCTTTTAAGATTTCCGACGCCAAGTCGCGATCATTTCGGTCGAGCAGACGGGAAACGCCGAAGCAAAGAGCGGCCGGGAGCGCCAGATAAATCCAAAGCTCATTGAAAATGGCCGTATCGCTGAGGGCGCCGTTTCTGTGAACTTCGCTTAAAAGAACGAAGGCGCCCGTCACACCCGCCATAAAAACGGCGACCATTCGGTACGCATGGCGTTTGAAATAAAAGCCAAGGGCGCCAAACAGAGCAATGCCTGCCATTAAGGCCAATGCCAAATGCAAATTGTCAAACCCGTAAATTGTGCCGCAAAGATAGGCGAGGCCCGCCGCCCATGGGTAGGGCGAGAAATAATGATTTGTGTCGTCATCATCTGACCGAAGTGTTTTACCGGCCAACGCTAACAGTCCTGCCATAAGAAGAAAGGCAATTAAAACGTGATATTTGTTGGTTGCGTTTTCAAACGGCAACACACTCGCGGCGATAACGACCGGCGCAAACGCGCCGCAAAATTTGATAAACCCGGACGACAGATCATTCTTTCGTTCCGTGATTTGCCAGAGGAAATATCCCCCGCCGATCAGCGCCCCTAAAAACAGAGCCTGCGGGAACATGGTCAATGTTCCGGGATAAAAATAGCGGACGAAAAACCCCAGGGCGAATAGGGTCGCTACGGCCATCTTATGGACTAAACGCGGTACATAAACAGCGATCGCAATGAGTACAAAAATGAAAAGAGCGGCGACAAAAACGCCCTGATTAAAAGTGAAGCGCGTCGTGTCAAAAGTTATCAAAAGCGCGATGGCTGCCAAGGCCGTCCACAGAACGGACCAGGGCGGCGTTGGGAATAGCGGCAAGTCTCCGAATTTGCTGTCGTCCCCATTGGGTTTGGCAACAAAATAGGTGGAGGCCGCAAGACCCAGTCCCAGAAACGCGAACCACGTTATGAAATGGCCTATGGGGGCCGTGCTTGTGGCCGCCATGAACAACCAAAAAAGCCCGCCGGCCAAAGCGCCGAGTTCCAGCCAGCCCCATTGCCTGAAACGCGCAAGCGCCCAACTGGCCAGGCTGATTAAAGTCAGATACCCAAACAAAGCATAGAAATTAGGGTCATCTGTTTGGATTAAGAGCGGTGTTGCAAAAGAGGCGAGTAATCCCATGGCCGATATTTTCGGGCCGTGCAAAAGGCCCAGTGCCATTGCGCCCAAAGAAATTGACGCCATTAAAATAAAGGCAGGCACGGAGCCCATAAAGCCGTATAATTCATAGGCCGCAAAGACCGTACCCAAGAGGGTAAAAATACCGGCGCCGGTTAAGACGCCCGGTATATCTGTTTTGTCAAAAAAGTCGGGCGCGTTTTCGCGGGCGCGCGCCAGCACTTTGTCGTGACGCCGCAGCCACTCTCCGCCGGCCAATAAACAACTGCCGAGCAATGCTGCCATCGCGACGCGCATTGCGGGAGTGAAAAACCCGGCTTCGATCGTGTATCGCAACAAAAAGACCGCGCCGAGTAACAGCGCAATTCCGCCGACCCAAACTGCCCAGCGCGCGCCTAATTCTTCTTCAAAACTGCGCCGCGCTTTCTTGGGCTTTTTGGATTCAGAGACAGGAGCAGACTGTTTTTGGAGGGGCAGGGCCTGCGCCGGTAAAGCAGGCTCCGGTTCTATGATTTCGGGCGCCGGAGCCGTCAGGGCGGCCGCGATTTCCCGCGGAGGAGCCGGGCGATTGACTTGCGGAGCTTCCGTTCGGCCGTTTTGGGTCAGGAGCTCAACGCGTCTTGATAATTGCGCAACTTGCCGCCGAAGTTGAGACACGCGGGAATTGGCCACAAAGCCAAGGACAGACCCGATGATGAGGGCCAAGGACAAAATGAGCGCAATCAAATATATCACACAGCCAGCTTATGAGCCAAGTAATGCCCTGTCACCGCCTAATTTAGCAGTGGGTACTTACACACCACTATAAGCAAAATAGGAATTAATTCATATTTCAGCTTGTAAGGTTTCATGCACGGAGCTATAAAAATACAAGCTGGAAATTGCGCTTAAAGTTTGAGTCGCCGGCTAAAAATCCCGAATAGTCGGCGCTTTATCTTTGATACATTTCGGTGCTTTAGGATCGACCAGGAATGTGACCCAATCCTCTTTTTCTTTTTTGACCGGATTGAAGTCTATTTTGCGCAGCGCAATACCCATGGCCGCTTTGACGGCGTGATTAATGGGGCCTGATTTGGCGTAAGACGGTTCCATACCGAATTTGCGCCGCAGTATGCCATTGGCGTAAAAGATCGAGTTCTTGACCGCGCTGTCTCTTGTCGGGCATTCGGTCGTGACCGAAACACAAAACGTTTCATTCTCGACTTTGTGCGGCGCGTTGAGGGGCCATATACCCAGCTCACCCGGTTCCAGCCGCAGAACGGTTACCTCTTCTTCGAAGTGGGGGCTGTACGGGACGTCTTCCGTGGTTTCGGCCAGAATAATGGATTCATAAGCCGGCTCCGGCAGGAACTCCGTCTTCGGCGGATAAACATAAAGGCGCTTAATGCCTCTGACATGCCATAAAAGGGTGATGGTCTGATCGCTGTGATAGGGCACTTTTGTGCCCGGCGATGAAATCAAAATGCCGCCTTTGGGATTATTGATTTTCAGGCCGGGAACTTTTTCATGCACATCATCGAACATTTGCGTCATGACATCATTATAGCCGTCATGCATATTCATGGCGCGGCGCAGATTTATCCAAATCAAACCGTCTTTCACGGCTTGCAGAAGCTCAGCGCCTGAGAGGTGCCGGGCATCGCCTGTTCTGAACTCATTGGGCTTTTCGCGGTTTTCGCCCATGGTGCAGATGTCGCGCCATTCAACAGGGTGACGATCGATGAGATCGGCCAGGGCCTCGTCAGAGAACAGGCCGGTCTGTTCCAAATTATGTTTGGCCTTCATGGGTTTTGTAAAAAAATTATCCCGAAGGTCACTTGTCCAATCTTGAATAATATCTGTCATATGTCTGTCCCGTTTAAAGGGGTTTCCGTGCCAGAACCTGCATGGAGCACCAGAGCAGGGGTAATCGCCCGCTTCCGGTGGTCTTCACCACTTCAAAGCCGGCATCCCGAAGGGTTCGGGCGATGGTCTTTGGGCTGTAGAATTTGATGTGCCCGCCGACGGAATTGGTCATGAAATGATTGTCCCAACCATTGACCAGCGAAATGGCGAGGTTTTTGATATAACCGTGATAGGGTGTTGTCAGGATCAGGAATCCGCCGGGACGGACGGCGCCGTAAAGGTTTTTCAGGAACTGATCCGGATCGTATAAGTGCTCGACAACTTCGACGCTGACAATGCCGTCATAACCGCCGACCGGAACAACATCCGGACCGCCTGCGACCAAATCAGACGTAAAAAATTTCGCTTTGGGATGGGCTTTGGAGGCCATGGCAACGCCGGATTCCGACGGATCACAGCCCCAAACATCATGCCCTAAGCTTGAGAGCCAACCTGATACACTTCCGGAGCCGCATCCGGCGTCCAGAATTTTGTGATTTCCCTCAGGAATAAGGGCCTCAATCGACGGCAGATTATAAGCGTGGTGCCCTGCCGCATGTGCGTCTGAATATTCGTAAGCGCCGCTGTCTTCGACCGGAACTTTGAGTGCCAATTGATGTGCCATTTTGGTGTCCCTTTGTAATTTTGCAACATTAAGTGCAAATTTTGTGCCGGGAGCGCGTAAAAAAATGCCCCATAGCGAAACTGATTATCCCAAGACAAAACGGGCGCGGGAGCGCTTGTTTGAGCGGATTATAGACGCCGGACGCGCCGGTAAAAGCCATGCGCAAATCGCCGAGATGATTGGGATCAGCTGCCGCACACTGGAATCCCGGATCGCGGAACATGCCGATTTGGCCCGCGCAATGGCTATTGCCGATGATTATGCTTTGGCGTGGTGGGAAGCATTGAGCCAAAAACAGGCGGAAACCCGCGAAGGTAATTCGTCAGTGCTGATTTTCATTATGAAGAACCGATTTGGCGAGGATTACGCCAAAGACAGCTCGGGGGAGGATGTCCCGGCTGAGCCGTCGCCTATGGGCGACGCGCTCGCCGGGCTCACGCCCGAAACCCGGCGGGCTCTGCGGGAGCTTCTGCGCGGTGAAGAAAACGAAGAACGGACTAGACCTTTTGTAGCAGTTGATCATCCGATTGAGACATTGCCGCGGCTGCGGCCGGCATCAGAAACGCAACAAAGCCCAAAAATTTCGGCGACCTGCCCGGCAATTGATCCTGAAATCCTTCCCGAACATCATGAAACCAGATCGGCAGAATAAACGGCGCAAAGATCGCCGTCGCGATTATTCCGCCTTTGGAAATCTGACGGACCGGCGTACGTAAAGATTTAAGTTCACCCGGTCTGACCGACAGCCAATACAAAATATAAAACGGAATAAAAGCACAAAGAAAAAACGTCGCCACAGGGTTTCGCGCAATTGGGGTTCTTTCCCGTATTTGCACATCAGGGTCTTGCAAAAACATTCGCCCTGACATGGGCAAAAGAGACAAGACGGCCAGACATGCCGGAACCGCACTGAACCAATGGGCGGTTTCATCAAAATTAAGTGCCGGATTTCCGAAGCTCGGTCCCAGAAGCTCGCCGGCAATTTGCCAAAAATAGATAGTTACAAAGGTGATAACAAACGACTTCACATCAGGCCGGCCTGAAACCAAAGTCGCGATAGCCGCGATCATGAATCCGGTTGTGCCAAACCGGATGAATATTTGAAGTACTGCCATCAACTTCATGTTTTGGGGAGGTGCCCAAAAAAACAACAAGGTTGCCAGTGCAGTCGTTCCGGCAAAAATAATCAGGGCGAGTTTTAGTTTGTACCTCAAAAAATAGATGACGCCCAACATAGCCAAGATTGACCCCACTATGCCTATACCGAAAATTATTGCGAATTCGGCTGCGCCTAAAACATTCGTATCCCGCAAGTAGGAATATAGGTTTGTACTGTACGCAGACGAACTCAGCGTCATCAGAAATGACGCCAGTACCAAACCCCAAAATCGATAAGTGCTGATAAAATCCTGCCAATGCCAATGGCGGGTATAGTTCATGTCCATCAGTCTTTCCCCAATTTTTTAAAAACGGTAGGCGGTTTAACGCCGTTTGTAAAATGCAATGACCCCATCCATCGAACATTTGATCGAGACCGATCGCAGAGCGGCCATGCGGGAGCTGGACCGGCTCGCCTTTGAACAGGACCATTTGGAATTTACCCGGCGGTTTTTCATGGTGCGCGAAGGCGCGCCGTTTTTAATCGGGCCCCATCATCATGTTTTGGCGCGGGTTATGGATGATGTCTTTGCCGGTAAAATCAGCCGGCTGATCATCAATATTCCGCCCGGCTTTACCAAGACGCAAATGTGCGTGGTGGATTTTGTGGCGCGGGGTCTGGCCATTAATCCGCGGGCGCGGTTTATCCATGCCAGCTATAGTGAAGCGTGCGGCTCAGGGTTAAGCGTGCTGGATTTGTATTAGGGCAGCGAATTAGCGCCACATGACGTGTTCATGTTCGTAAATCAGAACCGAGCCTGCGCCTACGAGGAACATGACCGCGCCCAATGTCAGGGCTAAAGGCAAAGACCCGCCCATATCCATTGCGGCTGTAAATCCCGCGAAGGCGGAAATACCGCCTATGACGGCGATTTGCGTAAAGAGTAAACCGTTTCCCATGGGCGCATCATAGCGCGACAGGCTTTCCCGACATTTAAAAACTTAGGTTAATCAAAAATGCAAATAACAGACAGACTTATCAAATTGGTCAGCGGCGTGGGTAATCCGGCCTTTGACAAAACCGCCGGTGCGGAGCTTGCCTTGGTACTAATGTGTCGATTGAAACCAGAAGCGTTAAGCCGCGCCGCCATGCTCGCATTCGCATTCATAGGCCACGCCGATGGGGTCCTGAGAGACCTGGGTGATCATATAGGCCTGCCCGTCATAGGAAATTCCGTCGCCTTTTACCGGCGCCACGTCGCCCGTATTGAGCACGTAAATCAGCGCGTTCCCCGGCGAAATATTTCGACGCGCCGTTTCCTCGCGGGAGTTTTCCCGGTGGCATAAAACTGATTGATTGACCGTCGAGGCCGAGAACCCGCCCCGGCCATTGGCGTACCGTGTCGGCCGCGCCCAATTGCCCTGCCCGTAAAGCTCGGCCAAAGCACCCACTAATTCTTTTCTCTGAGTTTCCATAACAGACATCATAATACACTCACCAACATTGCACCTACATTGCCGGCCAGGGCTTCGAACCGCGCTCCATAGGAGGTGCAGCCGAAGCCCCTTACGGCGCCCCGCATATCCTGATACACAACCTTATGAGAGCCGCTCGTGATGG
>CALJNJ010000044.1 GCA_937981945.1 uncultured Caulobacterales bacterium
ACATCGCCGCGAACACGAAACGCCCCGCGGGTAAACGCCAAATCATTGCGCTGATATTGCAGCTCCACCAATTGGGCCATTAATTCGCGCGGGTCTTTCGTGTCGCCTTTGGCCACATCAACGGTCATGGCCGTATAGGTCTCGACCGACCCGATACCGTAAATACAGGACACCGACGCCACGATGATACAATCATCCCGTTCCAAAATGCTTCGGGTTGCCGCGTGGCGCATACGGTCAATCTGTTCATTTACCGAGCTGTCTTTTTCAATGAATGTATCCGTTCGCGGAACATAGGCTTCCGGCTGATAATAATCATAATAAGAGACGAAATATTCGACCGAGTTATAGGGAAAGAAACTTTTAAATTCGGCGTAAAGCTGGGCGGCCAGAGTTTTATTGTGCGCCATGATCAATGCAGGTCTTTGGGTCTGCTCAATAATTTTGGCCATTGTGAAAGTTTTGCCCGAGCCGGTCACGCCGAGCAAAACCTGATCTCGTTCTTTGGCTGTCAGGCCTTCAACCAGCTCTGCGATGGCAGACGGCTGATCGCCTTTAGGATCATATTCCGAGACGAGTTGAAACTTTCTGCCGCCTTCAACCTTTTCCGGACGGGCAGGGCGGTGCGGCACCCAAGCGGCGGAGGCTTCACTGAAGCTGTGATCCGGAGAATTAGACATAGGGAATTAGTTAGAGGTTTGTTCTCATTATTCAAGACGCGAATAAGCTCAAATATCCCAATATTAGGGTGGCGGCTCCAAAACCGGTCCAAGAAATATGCCGGCCTTTACTGCTGATCAAAGAGATTGCGGTGGAGATTCCAAAGGACACGGCTAAGATGATTAGGAAAGATCGATAGGCGTTATTTGGCCAAAAATGCATGGCGATCAATTGGGCGGCGATGGCAAACCAAAAAAACGTGGTCATGTGCCATGCAATTCGGATCAGTCTTTCCATGTACGGCGAAAGCCGGGTTTGCCCGAAAATTACAGAGATGACTTTCTTTTCACCCAGCACCGAATGAATGAGCCCAATAGCAATGATGACAATGGCCGCAATAATCAGCATTATGTTTTCCTTTCCAGTCGGCCGTGATATTCGGCGACCCGGCCGATTATGGGGACGCGAAGATCAACATGAAATTCAAACTTTCCGTCCTTGACCGTTTCATAGGTTTCGCCGCCCGGCAGTAAGAAGCGCGGCATGGGAATGCCCAGAAAAAACCACTGTCTTGGAACAAAATAAAGCCGGTCGTCTTTCATCACCAATGCCATGGCGAAAGAGAGCGCGCCGAAATGTTCCATCATGAGGTGCTGTGTTTTTCCCGTGCCTGCAATGAGCCTGCTTTTGAATTTTTGGCCGCCAAAATTGCGTTCCCAAACTTCGCCTTTTGGGGTTGGGGTAATGGAGACCGTTACGTCAGTTGTCGCTGACTTCACATTCAAGCCGGCGATCATACCGGCCAAGCGCCCCAAGAAATTGTCCGGACCGTCAATACGGGCGGTGCCTGTCCATATTTCAGGCCCGTCAGGCGCGTGAAGCTCCCGAACTAATTCCGGTAATTCATTGAATTTATGTGATAAATTTTTTTCAAATTCCAATTTCGTATGGAGCTCTTCGCGCCATCCGTGGCTGATATCGCGGTTTTCGATAAATGGGTCGAAGTCGACGAGGTCAAGGGTTTCATGGGCAGGCCTCGCGCCCGGCGCAGGCCTTTGCTCGGCCGCCCATTTGGAGATCAAAGCCGCCGCAGCCATAGACGGAATAAAGGGGCCATCATCCCCTTCGGCGAGGATATGCCAGCTCTTGGTCTCGCTGACCTTCATATAAAGCCCGCCGCGATGTTCGCCCCGGCTGAACTTGTTCATGAGCCAATGTCCGGGTTTGGCCAAGGGGGCGTAAGACGGAAGTTTGAGCGCCGCCCGAAGCTTGGACATGATCATTAGAAGGCGCAGCAAAATTTCCGGTTTGGTTCCGGCGCCGACCCAATTGTCACGAACATTTGTAATTTGCAGATCCGGGCAATCCACAAAGGCAAATAATCGGCTGCGAAGAGGTAGTTCTCCGGGCGGCGCAATGGTTTGGCGCCGGGCATTGGCGAGCGCAGTTTCCGTCACAAATTTTCCGCCTTCCCGTTTGGTGATCTTTTCTCCGGCATAGTCGAAAATACCTTTTACAACGCTCAGGCCCATTCGGGCATAGGGCGAAGGGGCCACACCGATTTCAACCCGGTCCACATCGCCGATCTTTTGCGCTTCGCGGAATACGGCGCCTGTCAAGGCCGGGCAGGTTGAAAGGCCGCTGATGACACAAAGTGATTTGGCCTTAGCCTCATCGTCAAATTTCGAAACTTCCATGACAAAGTCTGCGCCGTCCGCCAGGTCCAAATAATGCACGCCGGCCGCCAGACAGGCTTTGACAACGACAAACGGGTCATCCTGTTTCAGGTTAAACGGCCCTGATGCATCGACGACAATGTCAGGGCTATAGCGGGACAATGCCGGCGTCAGGTTATATTTGTCGACGGTAGCCGGGGTGAATTTTGCGCCGCCTTTATCAATCTCCGTGCACAATCTTTCTGCCTTTGACAGTGTTCGGCCGCCGATAAAGACTGACAGGCTTTCATTAT
>CALJNJ010000045.1 GCA_937981945.1 uncultured Caulobacterales bacterium
GCGAATCCGCGCCGAGCGGTTTGGCGGCGCTGCTGACCGGCGGCATGCTGGCCTTCCTCTTTGCCGTCATTTATTTGGCCGGGTAATGAGCGATATTGAGCGGAAAGATCTTCTGGCTCTGACCGCTGAAATCGTGACCTCATATGTGGGACGCAATGAGATCCCGGCCAAGGACATCCCTGATCTTATGAATACGGTGTTTTCGGCGGTGGAAGCCCTGGCAAACCCCCGGGCCGCTGATGCCGTCGACCGAAAGCCCGCTATTGCCGTAGAGGAGTCCGTCACCGATGAGTTCATTTACTCACTCGAAGACGGCCAGCCCTATAAATCCCTGAAACGTCACCTCAAAGCTAAATATAATATGACGCCCGAGGACTACCGTGCCAGATGGGCTTTACCGCCGGATTACCCCATGGTGGCGCCCGCTTATGCCCGTGAACGCTCTCGTTTGGCTAAAAAATCAGGCCTCGGGAAAAGCGGTGACGAATTTTGAGCCTCAAAAACCCCATTGAATCGGTTCCGCAACAAAAAACACGGTTAATAAGCGGTTAACCATATGTTTAAGCTTTCTTAACGCTTGAAGCGGCCTCGCAAATCATCCCAACAAAACTTATCACGGGGCTATCTTGAGGGGATTCAATGTTACAGGGGAACGCGCTACGGCATCAGATGGTGTTGCCTGAACAGCAGGAGATTTATGACTACTGGCGATCCAAATGCAGGGGCGGACAATTACCGGGAAGATACGATATCGACCCGTCGGACATCAGAGCCCACCTGCCCATGGTTTCGTTAATTGAAGTGCAAAAAATCGGTCCCAGCCCGCGCTTTCAATGCCGATTGGCCGGCACCGGTTTCTGGGATCTGTATGAAGAAGAAATTCAGGGACGCTATATTGACGAACTGCCCATGATTAACGACCGGCTCAATTACTGGCAGCGCGTTCTCAGTCAAGTGGCCGGCAATCGCCGTCCGACCGCCGGCGTCACAAAAACAGGCACGCCGTTCGGGGCTCATTTAGCCCAGTTTTGGATTCGCCTGCCACTATCCGGAAACGGCAAAGATGTTGACCTGATCCTGGGTTATGACCACTTGGTGAAAATGTCAGAAGTACAGCGTCCGCAGGCCGAACCCGTCCGCGCCACGGCTTAAGCTCTGGCGCTTGCTTCAGCCTGAATGCGTCCGATCATGGCCCGCAAACCGTTGGATCGCTGCAGGGATAAATGCTCGGCCAACCCTAATTCCGATAAAATTGGCTCCGCGTCTAAATCTTTAATCTCAGACGGTGTGCGTCCGGAGTAAATCTGCAGAACGATAGCGACCAGACCTTTTACAATATGCGCGTCGCTATCACCTTGAAATGTCAGAGTTTTTGAGCTTTCGTCAAACGCCGTCAAAAGCCAGACTTGACTAACACAGCCTTTGACCTTGTTAATTTCCGTTTTGCTGCCCTCCGGCAGTGGCGCTAATTGCTTGCCCATATCGATGACATGCATATAGCGGTCCTGCCAATCGTCGAGAAAGGCAAAATCATCAATCATGTCGCGAATGTTTTGCGGTAAAGTCATAATATCAAGCCCCACATAGAGATGGTGAGGCCGCCCTTCAAGAGCTGATATTAATTTCCCCTCATGCGCGAATGCTCTGGCTTTGCACCGCTAAAACAAGTGTAGTATCAGGTGATTCAACAAAGGAATGAGCGATGACGGCTGTCCGCAAGCATAACGGCATTTGGATTGCCGGAATTATTTGGCTGATTTGTATCGCCGCGGCCCTTTTCGCCGCCGGACTACGCAGCGCAGATATACCGTCCTTACTGCCTTATGCCGGCCTGGCGGCTGTCCCGGCAGTTACCGGGCTGATCTTATCGCCGCTTTTACACCGAGAATGGGCCAGAATAATTGTAGTCTTCTCTTGGATTGCTTTGGCCATTTTGGCGGTTCTGGCCATTGGTTTTGTTCCCATGGTGGTTTTGTTTTTATGCGCGCCGGCCATAGCCGCTCAGTTTGAAAAAGAAAAAGTCATAGAAGCAATGGTCATCGCCGCTATCGCGGCTGCCGGACTGTTTTATTTTATTCGCTCGGGCGGCGCGCCGGCGGGTCCTTTGGTTGGCTCTGACGCTGCCGTTTGGGGCATTAACACCGCTATGGCCTCAACTGTGGGTCTTTTGATTTCGGCGCTGTACAGCGTGGCGTCGGCCAAGCCCATTGTCACGGAGACGACCAATTCTGATTTGCTGGATGCAGTCCCGGGCGGACTGGTCCGTGTTGACAGCAATGACAAAATTTCAGCCGCGTCAGCCGTTGCCGTTGCGCAGCTGGGTCTTCCGACAGCTGATGACGAAATTTTCACGGATAGTATTTTTAAAGATGCCGATAAGCGCGAAGAGCTGAAATCCATTATCCAAAAATCGCGCCTGACCAATCGCAAAGTATCGCGCCGGTTTCATTTGTCAGCGCCCGACGGCGGGGTCAGATCGGCTGAGATCACATCGGCGCCCATGGAAAATGGTGAAGTTCTGCTGCATGTCTATGACAGCACCGCCCATGAAGCCCGTTTGAAGACGCTTCATACGGCTTATGCGTCGGCGCAAAAAGACGCTGACGGCAAAGCCCTGTTTTTTGCCGGCGTCTCCCATGAACTGCGCACGCCGCTCAATGCCATTATCGGGTTTTCCGATATGATGCGCTCGCGCCTGTTCGGTCCGCTTCCCAATAAATACGCAGAATATGCCGATCTCATTCATGACAGCGGGCAACATATGCTGGATTTGATCGGCGACGTTTTGGATTTATCAAAAATAGATGCCGGTAAATATGAGCTGACCTATCACAGTTTTGACGCCGCGGATGTTATTCGCAGCTCTGTTAAAATGCTGCGCCCGGCGGCGGATTCTGCGGAAATCCGGCTGGATGTTGAAATCATCAATCCGGACGGAGAGCTATTGGTCGAAGCCGACCGCAAAGCCCTGCGCCAGATCATTTTAAATCTTTTGTCCAATGCCATTAAATTCACGCCCAAAGGCGGGCGCGTCCTAATTCGCGGCGATATCGAAAATGATAAGCTCCGTTTGGGTGTCGTTGATAATGGTGCCGGGATGACCGAAAGAGAACTGAATTCTGTGGGCGAGCCTTATGTGCAAACGGAATCCGGAAAAGCCTCGGAAGCTCGCGGAAGCGGGCTTGGATTATCTTTGGTGAAATCCATGGCCGAATTGCACGGCGGCGTTTTTGAGATCAGCAGTCAAAAAGGCGTCGGCACAACTGCTGAAGTCATTGTCCCTGTCAGCCGGGGCTAAGCTCTAATCCTTGGCGGGCCGCGCCAAGCTGATCAGCAATAAGAGCAACATCATCGCCAGTGCGATTAAAAGCATGTTGGCCCGTCCGGCCGGCGCTTCAGGGTTGAGCGGATCATTTTGAGACCGGCCCATCATAGCGCTGACTTTGTCAGAAATTTTAGCCAGGCCCAGTGATGCGTTTTCTTTGACGCTCGGCTTTGGAAGCTCTGAGCTTTTAAATGTTTCGCCGGGCACATATTGCGCCGGTTTTTTGGCGGCCGGTTCTTTCACAATGATTTTCGGCGCCGCGACTGTTTTACGAAAAGACGCGCCCGGATCATATTGCGGCAGCTCGACCAACATGGCCAATCCGTTATCCCGGCTCGGCGCAGGTTTAAGCGCAATCTTGGGCGCGGCTTTGACTTCGGGACGGGTCAGAACGGGCTTTGGCGCCAGAACCGGTTTGTACACGGCCGCCTGTTGTTTCGGGGCGGGCGTCTTTGGCACTTCGGCAACGGCAATCGGCGCCGGCTCGGCTTTCGGTTCGACTTTCGGGGCCGCTTTCGGAGCGCGCTTAAATTTATCGGATACGGATTGGGTCAGCGTATCCCAGCCCAGTGATAAATTGGCCATGGCATTTTGACCGGCCAGTTCAATTTTCTCCGCCGAACTGACGCGCGGCGTGACGGGCTCCGTGCTTTCGGCCACAGCGACAGGTTCCGCCGGGTCGGCAGGTTTTGGTTTTGGCAGATTAAACTCAGGCAATTTGAATTTGGGCAAAGAGAAGCCGGCGGAAACACTCGGCTTAGCCGGTTTAGCTGCAACCGGCTGAAACGCCGTCTTGATCATTTCAAC
>CALJNJ010000046.1 GCA_937981945.1 uncultured Caulobacterales bacterium
ACTCTACGCATTGGCGGCTCCTTTTTCGGCCTCAGCTTTACTGGCATCGGTCTGAAACAGACCTACGCGAAGGTCTTTGGCTTTGTAAATTGTTTCACCGTCTGCGATCAACACTGCGTCGGCAATTCCAAGAGCCAGTGACCGGCGGATAACCCGCTTTATATCGATTTCGTATCGAACAAGTTTGATGTCTTGAGTGACCTGGCCGGTGAATTTAAGCTCACCGACGCCCAGAGCGCGCCCACGTCCGGGAGATCCGCTCCAGCCCAGGAAAAATCCAACTAACTGCCACATGGCGTCCAGCCCCAAACAACCCGGCATGACCGGGTCACCGCGAAAGTGGCAATCAAAAAACCAAAGATCTTCTTTGACATCGAGTTCGGCGATAATGTGCCCCTTGTCATAGGCGCCGCCTTCGTCGGAGATATGAAGAATGCGGTCGAGCATCAGCATAGGCGGCAAGGGTAGTTTCGCGTTACCGGGTCCGAAAAGGCTTTCTTCACCGCTGGTGATCAGATCGTCATAATCATAGGAATTTTGTATTTTAAGCATTGGGGGCCTTATAGTAAATCAGCGCTGCAAACTATCCGTTTGAGCCGTAAAAACAAGGGGCAAGGTCAATTGTATTTGCTCGCTCTATTGGCGACGAATACCTTTGTAAATCAGACGGTCAACAAAGACAGGCCAAATGATATTTCGCGTCGCCGATGGTGAAATTTTGGTGTTTTTCCCTTTGGGTGAAAAAACTCTCAGACCTTCACGGCGGATTCCCATAACGGAACCCCAGCGATTTTCAGGGGCTTTGAAAGCCCTCATTCGCTGAGGATTTCCCTTTAGATAATGTTTGATGTTGATTGCAGCGATGACAAAACCGGCATTGCGTGCTGAGCTGCGATTAGGATCACTTGCTGCAATGTCGCCAATCGCAAAAATTGACGGGTGATCCGGTGTTTGAAATGTTGGGGCGACTTGAACAAACCCTAACTCGTCGAGCATATCAGCCGGAATAAATTCATTATTGGGCTGAATATTGCCCACAGCCCACAAAATACAATCCGCTTTATAGCCTCTCTGACCGGTTTCAAATTCGATGGTTCCCGGCGTCAGAATCGGAAAAGTGTCCGGGAGCCGGGCCCGGTGTTTGGGGTTTAGGTCTATGCGATCATCAGATAAACGCTGCGTTATATAGGCCCTGGTGTCGGGATGATATCCTTTCAAAACTTGCTCGCTCGGAAAGAAAAGCGACACTTGTTTATCGGGATAGAATTCTTTGATTTGGGCGGCCGAACTCACCGCTGTGGGCCCGCCGCCCACTATGGCAATCTTTTGGGCCCGCTCTATTAACGAGGCCTGGTCGGTCAGGTCTTGTTCTATCCGGTCGATATTTTTGATATCGCTGTTTCGCCAAAACCCGTTACGGGTTCCGCTGGCGATAACTAAAGCATCATAACTTAGTTCCTGCCGATCGCCGTTTGTCGTTTCAACAAATATGGTTTTTAGGTACGGTTTAAGTTGCGCGGCTTTTCCGTGAATAATGGAAACGTTGTCGAGTTTTTTAAAATCTGAAAATTTCGGTAAATAATAGCGTTTCCAATTCTCAGGATTTGTCAGGCGGTTGCCGAGTTCTTGTCCGCTGACCAAATTGGGTTTGGTAGAAATTGCCGTAACATCAAAGTTTTTGGATAATCGCGTGGCCATTAAGACCCCGGTATCTCCGAACCCTATAATGACAATTTTTGGCCGCACTATGTTTTGGGAAACCAGGGAAAAAAGACAGATGTTCTTTTGATGTATTCGGCGTAACCGATCCGATTTCTCAGACTGCGTTCTTCCATTAGCGGAATACTGGTGAGCGCGAACATGGCGCCCATCATAATGACCCCCGGCATAATCCACCACCACCCTTCAGGGCGGGCGGCGACGCCGAAAATCATCAGGCCAAACCAAAAGCCGTATTCGCCAAAATAATTGGGATGGCGCGAATATTTCCAAAGCCCGGTATTGATATACTCGCCCGGCGCTTTGTCACGGTTAAAGCGATGTAGCTGAAGGTCTGCAATCATCTCAATCAGAATGGCGCCCAGCGTAATCACAATGCCGATAATTTCCCAGAACCCGAAACCGACGCGGCTTGGATTCATGACGGCATAGACCGGAAGCAAAGCCGCAAAAACAATCAACGTTGGGAACATGTGAAGTCCAAACAAATCTGCCCAAAGTTCAGATTTACCGGCTTTTTCGCGAATAGGCTCATAGCGCCAATCTTCGTGATGTAAGCCGGGCCAATGGGTCGCCCAGTTTAAAGTCAACCGAATGCCCCAAAAGAAAATCAATCCGACAACAATCAAAGCAACCAAATTGTTGTCCCGCATCAGCAGATCGTGATTGATGAACCAATAAAGCGCAATGAAAGGGGGGAAGACGCTCCAATATGCGTCGTAAAAACTGGTATTTTTATATTTCCGGCTAAATCCGAAAATGACCAATGTCGCGCCAATATCTGCGGCCAAAGACTTGATCAAAATACTTAAGGGCAAAAAGAAAAGAAGGGCTGCCCCAACGATAAACGCGCAGGCATAAGCGACGACAACTTTATTTAAATCACGGCTCATATCTCTCCCCTTTATAGCCGGGAGCCTAAGTGAGTCAGCGGCATTCGTAAAGGTTAGAGCTTTCCGGCGCCCCACAGATTAGACTTTAATGCCCAACCTTTATATCCGTCGCCTGAACTGACCTTGCACCAATTATCCTCATTGCACATATCTACTTCGAGCAAAACATTGGCATCGGATACAGCTTTAATCCGCGCGGTTGTTTTGGGCTTTGCGCGCAATGTCGTTTCTTGGCGGGTCAATGCCATTCTTGTGCCTGATAATGAACTGCCGCGAACCCAACTTTCATCGCCGTGGACGTCCCGAACTTTTCGCCAGACGTCCATTTCTGCTATAACTATTAGAGGCAACCCTTTACGGCGATATTGCCAGAGGACCGGATGTTTCAGGCTTGGACCTTGTCGGCCGTTAACCCGTCCGAATTTTAAGGATACGAATCTGGGGACCGGTAGGCCCGAATGAGTTTTTGCAGCAGATACGCGGTAAAAATCTTCATATTGGGGGATGTCTTCGACAACGACCCGTCGTTCCTGCGCCTCAGCAGTTCCGCTTGCCAATGCGGCAATGCTAATAATTATAAGCGCGCGCGTGAATAATCGCATCATGTCCTCAATCCGGTATTTGAAGCAATTACTGCGCGCCAAGTTCTAAGACATGGTAAAAGTTTCTTAAACAATGCAGAAAAAGCGACATATATTCCCCTCTATCGGGGAAAAGACGCTTGAAATTTGACCCATTAAGGCCTTTTCTGGCGAATATGAAAAAATCAGAGAATCCTAAAGTGGTCGTAACCCGGCGTTTACCGGATGAAATTGAGGCACGTTTGGCCGATCTGTTCGACAGCACGTTAAACCCGAATGATATTCCGATGAGCGCCGAAGCGCTCAAAAATGCTGTATCCGATTGCGATGTTCTTGTGCCGACGGTGACCGACCGTATTGACGCGGATATCATCAATGCGGCAGGTCCGTCCCTGCGTTTGATCGCCAATTTCGGAGCGGGCACGGACCATATTGACGTGGCGGCCGCTCACGCAAAAGGCATTGTCGTGACCAATACGCCCGGCGTCTTAACGGAAGATACGGCCGATTTTACCATGGCTCTAATTTTGGCAGTCCCGCGCCGAATGGTTGAAGGTGACCGGTTGACCCGTGCCGGCGGTTTTAAAGGCTGGACACCAACCGGGCTTTTGGGGCACCGGGTTCGCGGAAAAAAATTGGGCATTGTCGGCATGGGCCGTATTGGCCAGGCTGTCGCGCGACGCGCCTCGGCATTTGGATTATCCGTGCATTATCATAACCGGCGTCCTGTTTCCGAACCTATTGAAAAAGAGCTCGGCGCTCAATATTGGGATGATTTGGACGCCATGTTGGCGGCTATGGATATTGTCTCCATCAATTGCCCTAAAACACCGCTGACCTATCATTTGATCAATGCTGAACGCCTGTCGAAAATGTCGCCGAGCAGTTACATCGTCAACACATCCAGAGGAGACGTTATTGATGAGGCTGCTTTGGCAGAAGCTTTGGCGGCCGGAAATATAGGCGGTGCCGGTCTGGATGTTTACGAACACGAGCCAAAAGTACATTCGGGACTTCTGGGATTGCCGAATGTCATTTTAGCGCCTCATCTCGGATCTGCCACCCATGAATCACGGCGCGAAATGGGTGAAAAAGTTTTGATTAATATCAGGGCTTGGATGGATCATCACAAAGTACCCGACCGGGTTTTACCGCCGGGATCTACATTCTCCAAGGCGTCTTGAAAGGCATTATTATGAAAGTTTCCGGTCCAATTTTAGCTTTGTCATTCGCGGTCGTTTTAGCGGCTTGTTCTGAGCCGACTGCGCAGGTTTCCAAGACGGACGCCAAGGACGTTGTAAAAGAAGTTGCGGCAAAAACTAAAACTGCTGCGGCTTCCGAAAAGACCCAATATGCTTTGACAAAATCCGATTTGGGCCAGGGTGTATATATGCTCGCCGGCCAAGGCGGTAATATCGGCGTATCAGCGGGCGCGGACGGGATTTTCGTCATTGATGATCAATTTGCCCGCTTCATTCCGACTATTCTGAATGAAATCAAAGCGATTTCCGACGGGCCGATCAAGTTTGTGATCAACACCCATTATCATGGCGATCACAGCGGCGGAAACGCCGGCATGCGCGAAGCAGGGGCGACAATTATCGCTCATGACAATGTCAGAGCCCGCATGAGTACCAGCAATGAAAACAAATTTTGGGGCCGAACCGTAGAGGCCACAGCTCCTGAAGCGTGGCCGGCGCTGACATTTTCCGAGAATATGACGTTTCATTTCAACGGCCAAACCGTAGAGGCCGTTCATGTGCCAAACGCGCACACGGACGGTGATGCCATCATCTATTTCCGTGAAGCGGACATTCTTCATATGGGCGATAATTTCTTCAACGGAATGTTTCCTTATGTCGATATTGACGGGGGCGGCAGCGTTGACGGAATGATCGCTGCTCTCGACAGAGGCTTGGCGCTTGCCGGTGAAAAAACCCAAATTATTCCCGGTCACGGTCCCATGAGCAGTAAAGCCGATATGAAGGCTGCGCGGGATATGCTGGCAGACGTACAGGCGCGGGTCAAAAAACACATTGATTCCGGCAAAAAATTGGACGCGATTTTGGCGGAAAACCCGCTCGAGGATTATGCGCAATATGCCGCTTTTATTAATCAGGAAAATATGATAAAGATCGCGTACCGGTCTTTAACGGGGCAACTCGAATAGATTAGATTGTAACGGAATTGACGGGGCGCGTAGCTGATTTGGGCATAGTTCCCCCAATTGGCTAAACCGGATTAGCTACACGTAGCCTCCCATTGCTTCGGTAATGGGAGGCTGTTTTGTGTTGTAAGCTGCATTTTTATCTCCCTTAACAGGTGCACGGACTCCTCAAATTCGAAATCATTCGCTAAGCTCTTCGCAAAATGGAGAATGGTATGCGGGTAAAGATTTTCGGAAGCATCGTTTTGGCACTTGCATTGTCAACGCCTGCTGTGGCGGGTCAGCCTTCCGGGTTCAGCCATCATGACGAAGCGGGTGTTCATATTTTTAAGGGACATCACGGTGCGCCGTATTCGGCTGCAGGCTTGCAGGCGGTTCAATTGGAAGAGCAGCGAGCGGCGCAAGCGCGCCAAGCGGCTCAATTGGCCCGTATTGCGGCACAATTAGAGGCTCAGTCACGGCAAATTGATGATTTGGGCTTGGCCGTCGGAAATCTTGAGCGGCAGGAGCAAAGACGGCCGCGCCGGAAAGTTTATTACGGCAATCCGAGGTTTTTCGGGTCCAATGGTTTTATCGGCAACCGCAATTTCACCGGGGCCACCGTTCCGCTGGCCAGGGGACCGAGAAACAGACGCCGCTATCATCATCGGCCATATAAACGATAATAAAAAAGCAGGCTCGAAGCCTGCTTTTCTTTTAATAATTAGCCAAGACTAGTTCTTGTTTTTACGGTTTTCCCACCAACGGGCAAACCAGCCTTTCTTTTTACCTTTGCCTTTAGCTTCCTGATCTTCTTTGCCTTCGCGCAGATCATCAGTGAAGCCTGTTTGACGCTCTTTGTCGCGATCGGCTCTGTCCCGCCGGTCTCCGCGTTCACTGTCCCGATCGCGATTATCCATCCGGTCGCGGCGATTCTCTTCAGCGCGATCACGCGCCTCCTGTGCGCGTTCTCTGGCTTCTTGAGAACGTTCATTGGCTTCACGTTCTGCATTGCGCGCCCGATCATTCGCCTCACGAACCCGTTCTTCACGGCGCTCTCGGGCTTCAACGGAACGTTCATTGGCATTTTCGCGGGCTTCCTCGGCGCGCTCACGCGCTTCTTCGCGGGCCTCTTCAGCGCGTTCTCTGGCTTCTTCTGCTCGATCTTCTGCAGCTTCGCGGGCTTCCTCAGCGCGTTCAGCCGCTCTTTCGCGGGCTTCTTCAGCACGTTCCTGAGCTTCTTCTGCACGCTCTCGGGCCTCTTCATTCGCATTTAAACGAGCTTCTTCAGCGCGTTCTTGGGCTTCTATTCGGGCATCTTCAGACCTCTGACGCGCTTCTTCTGCCCTTTCACGAGCTCTTTCAGCCCGGTCGTTGCCGCTATTTCCGCGCTCTTGCATACGCTCGACACGGTCTTTGTTTTTGTTCTTACCTTTCCCTTTGCCTTCGGGCGGGCCCGCAAATGCGGTCCCTGCGGCACCAAGAATAATGGCAGATCCAATAAGTAATTTTTTGAAATTCGTTTTAGGCATAATAAACCCCTTCTTTCGAAACGATGGCCCATATTACCAAATTGGCGGCTGAACAGCGCGTGAATATTACAGTTAATTTTTGGTTAGAATTAGCGGGCTGCCTGAAGTTCTTTTGCTTTGGCTTCGACCTTCGCGATGATCTCTTCAATCATATCATCATTATTGGTTTTGCCGGTTTTGGCGCCGGCCGCATACATCATGCCATAGCCTGCTGATCCGCCCGTAAATCCGATATCCGTAAAGGCAGCTTCGCCCGGACCGTTGACGACGCACCCAATGATCGACAGAGAAATAGGTTCGGATATATGGGCGAGCTTTTCCTCAAGGGTTTGGACGGTTTTGATGACGTCAAATCCTTGCCGTGCGCAAGACGGACACGAGATAATATTGACGCCGCGAGTTCTGAGCCCAAGGGATTTGAGCATATCAAATCCAACTTTAACTTCCTCGACCGGATCCGCTGATAAAGAGACCCGAATGGTATCGCCGATGCCGGCCCAAAGCAGATTCCCCATGCCGATTGAGGATTTAACGGTGCCGATCCTCGCGCCGCCCGCTTCTGTAATACCTAAATGAAGGGGTGCATCTGTGGCATCCGCTAATTGATGATAGGCTGCGACAGTGAGAAAAACATCTGATGCTTTGACGCTGATTTTGTAATCTTGAAAGTTTTCATCTTCGAGCATGCGGGCGTGCATGAGGGCGCTTTCGACCATGGCTTCGGGACAGGGCTCCCCATATTTTTCCAGAAGTTCTCTTTCCAGGGAGCCGCCATTCACGCCTATCCTGATCGAGCAGCCATGATCTCGCGCCGCTGCAACGACTTCTTTCACGCGCTCCCGGCCGCCAATATTACCGGGGTTTATCCGCAGACATGCTGCGCCGTTTTCGGCCGCTTCAATTCCCCGTTTATAATGAAAATGAATGTCAGCGACGATCGGAACGGAAATGTCTTTGACGATGTCTTTCAGGGCAAGACTGCTTTCAGGATCAGGGCAGGATATGCGGACAATATCCGCGCCGGCTTCTTCCATTTGACGGACTTGATTGACTGTGGCGGCAATATCGTGAGTGACCGTATTGGTCATGGTCTGCACGGCAATCGGCGCATCTCCGCCCACGGGAACTTTTCCCACCATGATTTGGCGGGATTTACGGCGCTCTATTGTGCGCCAGGGTCGAATTTGTTCAAGACTGTCAGCCATAAAGAGGCGATGCCACAGAATTATGTCGGTTTAAAGACGGATTATTGTCTCAGTTCTCTGAGATTTCCGCAGTGGGTGTTTGAATGGGTGGTAAACCCGCCTTTTTTCGGGCGAAATCCGACATAAAAGTAGGAGGAACATAAGGCATTAAGGTCTCTGCCATCGGTTCCCCTTTAGCGCCGAGGCGGCCCATAAGGTTTTCGCCGATATAAAGTTCAAAAGCGCCGCTGTCCCGAGCCGTTAGTGAAATACGGTCATTTCGGTGACCTTCCCAGCTTTCGCCGGAAACAAGGATGCGCGAGATAAGGACTTTGCCGTTCATATCTTTTATCTCAAGCCAGGACGGCGCGACCGCTTTTATTAAAAGACGATCCGGATCGATAGTGACGGTTTCGACGATTTGGGTATTGGCGACGCCGACATCGCTAAAGGCTGTTAGGACTGAGGATCTGGCTTCGGTTTGCGACGAGTACCAAAACGCTAAGACCGCTGCGCAGGACATAACGGTAGTGGCTGCGAAAAAACCCTTCGGCAATCGGATTTGGCGTTTGGGAACAAAATGCGGGCGATCACGCATACCCAAATTTTCGGGGACCTCACTATCGGTTTTAAAGGCTTCCACGGCTTCCTGGCCATCGAGCCCGACCAAGCCGGCATATGCACGCACATATCCCAAAACATATCCGATTGACGGCAGGGCATCCCGGTTGAGCTCTTCGATCGCGGAAACATAAGAGGGCTGAATTTTCAGTTCACGTCCG
>CALJNJ010000047.1 GCA_937981945.1 uncultured Caulobacterales bacterium
ATGAGCGCGTCAGGATTAAGGGTGACTATATCCGCCGGCGCGCCGATTTCCAGTCGGCCCACATCAAGCCCGAACAAATCCGAGACGTCCCGCGTCAGGCGTTTGACCATATAGGCCGTGCCGGTGTCGCCGTCTTCTGAGGCAATTTTAAGGGCGCGCAAATTACAATCGTAAAACGCCATATTGGTCAGGTGAGCGCCGGAGTCGTTAAAGCCGGGCAGGAGAAACGGATCCATTAAAAGCTTTTTGGTCATGACCGGATCCCGATTGGCCGAGACCGTGCTCCAGACAATATCATTGTCAAAGGCGCGCAGCATGGCGAGAAAAAAGTCCGCCTCATCTTGGACGCCGGAGAACTCGGCCGGCACAGGGTCGAGCGTGCCGGCGCGCAGATCATCGAAAATATCTTGGAAGCTTTGCCCTTCCCAATTTTGGATGGGGCAATTTTCAATGTGCATTTCCGACAAATCCCGGCGCAGCGCATAATCTTCGCGGCGCAATATGCGTTTTAGGCGCGCCGGTCCGAACCCGCTCTTGCCCTTCATCCACATGGATTTGAACCGGGCGATGAAATCCGGATCATTGAGCAGAGCCAAACGGCCCTCTTTGTCTTCCATATCCAGTTCAATAATCTCGCGCATTTCATCCACTTCTTCGGACAGAGGTGAGTACAGCCCGTCGGACCAAATTTTAAACGGCGCGGCCAGAGCCTGAAGGTGGAAATCCCCTTTGACGGCCCCCGAGTTTAAAAGCCGGGCCAAAGTTTTCGCCAATTTGACGATGGATTTATTGGTGTAAATATCCAGCGCCGCCACCACAGTGGCTTTGAGCGGCTTGCCGTGCAGCCGGCCCGAGGTCAGGAGGAAGGTTTTGAGCGTGCCGATTTTACTGTCTTTGGGCGGCGTGCCCTGCCAGACCCGGTCATAATCTCTGACAATATTGGTGAGGGTTTTCAGCTCGCTATATTTGGCAAATTGGGTCGGGATTTGTTTGCGCCGATTAGGATCATTGGCCAAAAAGTGAAACGGCAAAGCATCCGTGGAAAAACCGGCATAGCCTTCATCCATACCCTTTTTCAAAAGCGCGCTCATCTCAGACAGTTCAGCCTCGGTCGGGTGGCGCGTGACGCTGCCCGTCAGGCCCATGACTTCAATGCGCAGCATGGAATGAGGGATCATGGGCACCACATTAGGGCCTTTGGGCCTGGTCTCTAAATGCTCCAAATATTCCTTGGAATTATTCCAGTAAACTTTGTCGGCGCATTTTTTAAGCACATGTTTGGGCATGTTCTCGACCCGGGCAAAACAGGATATAATCGGATCATCCCCGTCTTTGCGCTGCGCCCCAAAGGCCAGCCCCAAAGAGCAATTGGACATGACCACTGTGGTTGTGCCGTGGCGAACGGATTCCGGCAGGCCCGGCGATATTTCCAGTTCCAAATCATAATGAGTGTGCACATCCACCAGACCCGGCAAGACCCATTGGCCGGACGCGTCGATAATTGTCTCGATGCCTTCCCGCGGCAGGTCCCGGCCCATGGCCGCAATACGTCCGTCCTTCACGGCAATATCCATAACGGAGGGCGCGCCGCCCGAGCCGTCAAAACATTTGCCGCCGGTAATCAAATAGCTGTTTTGTGTCATAGGGTGTCTCCGGTGAGATAATTTAAGATAGCCTGCGCCCCTTGGGCGATCACGGCCTGTTTTTTGATTTTGTGCGGCTTGTCAAAAACAAAACCGTGCACCACGCCCTCGGCTATGGCTTTGACCACGAAAGAGGCGGCAGGGACACCGGGCTTATAAAGCCTAACCAGATGGCTGACCCGATCTTCGAATGCCTGATCAAACCCGCGAATAATCTCATCGAGTTTAGGGTCAATGTGCCGGCGGTGATGGATCAATGCATGAAAGCCCGACATCTCTTCATGAAACTCAATCATCACGTCCAGAATTCGGGCAATATTGGCCGCCAAGTAATCCAGATCGTCATAATGGTCGGGTGTGTTCTCAGAGAGTTCGAAATAGCGGGCCTTTAAACTTTCAAATCGATTGCTGACCAATCGATAAAGAATGTCATTTTTGTCTTCGAAATATTGATAGAAACTCCCGGTCGCTACACCGGCCCCCGCCGCAATGGTTTTGCTCGTGGTTCGGGTATAGCCGTGTTCCGAAAACTCTAATAAAGCCGCGCGCAACAAGGCTTCATATTTCATCAGGGATCGTTTTTGTTTGGGTATTCGCTTCAT
Source organism: uncultured Caulobacterales bacterium (assembly GCA_937981945.1). GTDB lineage: Bacteria > Pseudomonadota > Alphaproteobacteria > Caulobacterales > Maricaulaceae > JACOMS01. The sequence continues at coordinate 2,246 of CALJNJ010000047.1, forward strand.
GCTTGACCGTCTATTGAAATATGAATATGACGTCAAGTTCATATTATGGATAATCGGCATGACACCACAAGACTGGAAAGACAGAGGCGCGTTTAAAGAGGTTTTGGGCCGGCGCCTGTTTGCCGCAAGTCACGCCGGCGGCCACGCACAAAGCATTTTACTGGTCCACGGATTTCCGACCTTTTCCTATGATTGGGCGCCCATCTGGGACGATTTGGCCGCGGGCTATAATCTCTACGCCCCTGACATGTTGGCATTTGGCTTTTCGGAAAAACCCTACCCCCATACTTATTCCATCCATGAGCAGGCCGATCTGGTGGCGGAATACGCCCGGCTTTCCGGGATTAAGAACTGCCATGTTCTGGCCCATGATTACGGCGACACAGTGGTGCAGGAATTAATGGCCCGGCAAAACGCCGGAGATCTGCCCTTTCAAATGGACAGTGTTTGCCTGCTGAACGGCGGGCTGTTTCCGGAAACCCATCAGGCTCTTTTGATTCAGAAATTACTCCTCAGCCCGCTCGGGCCCCTGGTCAATAAGCTCACCAATAAATCCCGCTTTGATAAATCCTTCTCCCGGGTTTTCGGACCGGAGACTAAGCCGAGCGAGACACAATTGGCGGAGTTTTGGGACGTGATCAATAGCGGCGGCGGACGGCATATGTTCCACTCCCTGATCACTTATATGCGGGATAGGCGGGAGAACCGCGAGCGCTGGATTAACGCCATTGGAGATTTTACGGGACCGGTGGCTCTGATCAACGGGTCCTATGATCCGGTTTCAGGGGCCCATATGGTAGCCCGCTTTAAAGAGCTTCTCGGCGAACCTCATTTCCTGCGCGAATATAAAGCCATCGGCCACTACCCACAATTGGAAGCCCCGGAGCGGGTCGCCGCCGATTATCTTGAGTTTTTGGCAGGCGCTTACTCTTTTCCGACCGGATAGAAACCGGCGCTGTGACTGGTCCCGGATGACGGCTCCCCCGGCTCGCGATAGTAATTGAGCCAGGCCATGATGACCCGATTATCCGGAAGAACCAGCGTATGGACCCGGTTGATGGATTCCGCCGGCACGCCTTCGGCGATCAGGAACGGATTGGACACAACATTAAACTCACCATCCAAGACCAGGGCTTTCAGCTCGGAAGCACCGGATGATTCATCCCGCCAGGACACCATGACTTCATTTGTATTCAGGGCGGTGAGGTTGAAATAAAAGCTATTGGCTTGATTCTCAATGTCGAAGACCGGCAAATTAGCGTCCAAAACTGTTTCGTCATCGATGAAGCTTCCGTCCGGCCTCATAATACGCGCTTTGAGCAAAGACCCCTCAGACGTAATATCAATCCAGGCCATGAAAACATTGCCGTCAGCCATGCTGACCGATC
>CALJNJ010000048.1 GCA_937981945.1 uncultured Caulobacterales bacterium
ATTTTGCCCGCAAAGACGGAACCATTGTGGCTTATGGCGATGCGGTCGACGGTGATCCGAGATCAGGCATTATCGAAAAAGCGCGTTTTGAAATGCCGGCCGGGGAGGCAGGGCCCAGTGTCGGCATAAATATGACTTATGACGGCAGAATAGTTTTTCCGACCGAAGATGGGATTATGGTCGCCGTATCCGCTGACCTGCAGGACTATACCTCCGTTCCCTTCAAACACCGTGATGAAGAAGACATCGAAACCCGCGGTACGGGCTATGGCTGGGTTCGAAATGCGATTGCTGTTGACGAAGACGGGGGTATTTTCGCGGCCTCTCGAAATCATATGCACAAAATCGTTTGGACGGGCGACCGCCTATCGACCGATGAAGCTGACGGCGCGTGGACAGCTCAGTATCGTAATGGTTGGCGTGAGGGCAGCGGAGCAACGCCAAGCCTGATGGGCTTTGGCGATGAAGATAGGTTTGTAGTCATCACGGACGGCGATTATCGTATGAACGTCACTTTGTTTTGGCGGGACGAAATTCCTGAGGATTGGAAAACTGTAGAAGGTGCTCCGTCGCGCAGAATAGCCGCCATAGCGCCGGTGACTATGGGCGACCTTGATGTTCAGGAAATTCAATCGGAGCAAACGGTTATTGTGGCAGGTTATGGGGCTTTGGTCGTCAATAATACGCCCAGAAATGCGCCATTTTTCGTTCCCAAAGAAGGCAGTGCCCGAGGCCTGTTAATCGGTCCGCTCGGAAGTAATCCTAAATTTCAGCCTTTCGGCGTTCAGAAGTTTCAGTGGAATCCAAATAAAAGGCAGCTTGAACAAGCTTGGGTCAACGAAACCATCAGCTCGCCAAACGGGGTCCCTTGGGTCAGTACGGGTTCCGGACAGGTTTATTTCGTGGGCGCCCGAAACAATGAATGGACGTTTGAGGCCGTGAACTGGCTGACCGGCGAGCCAACATTTCACTACATATTGCCCGGGCAAAAATACAATAATGAATTTTCAGGACCGACAATCGACGAAAAAGGAAGAGCGTTCATCGGAACCATCTTCGGGCGCATGCGGATTAATGCAGGCGTAAGCAAGAATAATGAGGGAGTAGTGAATGGAGACCCATGAAGTTGACGTTCTGGTCATCGGAACCGGTGCAGGGGGATTGACCGCAGCCATCACGGCACATGAACATGGCGCGGACGTTTTAATCGTCGAAAAGTCAGACAAAGTTGGTGGTACATCGGCGACGTCAGGCGGCGGAACCTGGGTGCCTTGCAACCATTTAATGGGCGAACACGGTCAATCGGACACGCGCGAAGCCGCTATAGAATATATGGCGGCCTGTATTGGTGATGACGTTTCCGCCGAGCGTCAGGCTGCATTTGTTGATAATGCGCCTGAGATGCTGAAGTTTATCATGGATAAGTCCCATGTGGATTATATCTCCACGCCTTATGCGGATTATTTCCCGGATAAGCCCGGCGGGAAAGATGGCTGGCGGACTCTGGATCCCGTGCCGTTCAACGCTGCTAAACTTGGCGATAATCTGGATAATCTGCGCGATCCTCATCCCCAAACCATTTTTATGGGTTTTACGATTACAATTCCTGAGGCGTCCAAAATCATCACGAAAGCTAAAGGCTGGCTTTGGATTTTGATGAAGCAAAAAATCCTTTACATGATTGATCTGCCCATGCGGAAGAAAACCAAGCGGCACCGTCGTTTAACCGGCGGCAATGCGCTTTTGGGACGATTATACAAAAGCACTATGGATCGTAATATTCCGATCAGGTTGAACTGCGGAATGACATCCCTGATCGAGACCGACGGACAAGTTACCGGCGCTATTGTTGAGCATGATGGAAAAGATATCCAAATTACGGCAAGACGCGGAGTTATTATGGCGGCCGGCGGATTTGAGAGTAATCCCGAGATGCGCGGACAATATCTTAAAGGACCGACAGATACGTCATGGACCGGGGCGCCCGGCACTAATAAAGGAGATGCGCACAAAGCCGCCGAGGCTGTTGGCGCGGGGCTCTCTCTGATGGACGGGGCGTGGTGGGGACCGACTATTCAAATTCCGGGAATGGACCGGTCGATCGTAATGTTTGTGGAGCGCTCGCTCCCCGGCATTTATATGGTCAACGGTAAAGGCGAACGCTTCGTCAATGAAGGTCTCAGCTACGATGTTGTCGGCAATGCCATGCAGGATTACGCCGATAATACTTGGGTCATCTTTGATGCACACGCCCGAAAAAAATATGCCATCGGACCTTTAATGCCGGGCAGTGTAAAGCCTGATGAAAAGGTTCCTGATTACATCATGAACCTCATCCACAAAGCTGAGAGTCTGGAAGATCTGGCGGATAAAATCGGGGTTGATAAGGGCGGGCTTTTAAAAACCGCTGAACGCGTAGCGAAATTCTCAGAAACCGGAGTTGATGAGGATTTTGCCAAAGGCGGCAACGCCTATGACCGTTATTATGGCGACAAAACCGTCGAGCCAAATCCGTGTCTGGCGCCAATTGATCGAGCGCCTTTCTACGCTTTTCAGGCAAGACCGGGAGA
>CALJNJ010000049.1 GCA_937981945.1 uncultured Caulobacterales bacterium
CGTTCCATTTCTTCCTTCTGCTTCATGGCCTCAATCCGCCTTTTCTCGGCCTCTTTGGCCTTGCGGATTTTTTTTCGTTCTTTGGATGACGGTGACGACGTCGTTGTTCCGTAATTGCTACCGCTGCCATATTGTGCCTGGGCAGGGATTGAGGTCGCCATCATGGCGATCGATGCGAGGATTAAAATTGATTTGGTTTTCATAGCCGGTCTCTTTGCTGAACTGATAAGAATGGCGCTGTTCTAATACGGCTTTTCCAAAACCGCTTTAAACAATCAGCTCACAAACGGACACAGTTTCGTGAGGCGCCTTGTTTTCATGGCCGACATACGGGGTGGACGTGAGCCCAAATACCCCGTAAGGGGCGCGCCAATGACTTAATTAGCCCGCTTTTACGGCGCGAGCGAAAGATCAATATGACAGAAACAGCCCACCTTCACCCGGCGCTTGCGGGTGCCATTGACGCGCGCGGTTACAAAACCCTGACGCCTGTCCAAAAGGCCGTGACCGAGCCCGGCCTTGAAAATAATGACCTTTTAGTCTCCGCGCAAACAGGTTCAGGTAAAACCGTCGCCTTTGGATTGGCTTTGGCGCCGACCATATTGGGCGAAGACGAATTCCTACCGCAGGCCGATAATCCGCTGGTGGTCGCTATCGCGCCGACCCGCGAATTGGCCCTGCAGGTGAAGCGCGAGCTGGATTGGCTTTTCCGTCCGGCGAAAGCCAAAATGGCCACTTGTGTCGGCGGTATGGATATGCGGGATGAAAGACGGGCTTTGGCCCGCGGCGCCCATATTGTCGTGGGAACGCCGGGGCGGCTCTGCGATCATATTAAACGCGGTTCACTGGATATGTCCGACATTCGCGCGATTGTTTTGGACGAAGCTGACGAAATGCTGAAAATGGGTTTCCGCGAAGAGCTTGAGCTTATCCTCGGCTCTGCTCCTGAAAACCACAGATCGCTTATGTTCAGCGCGACGGTTTCCAAATCCATCGCTCGTCTCACCCAACAATATCAATCCGACGCCGTCCGTATCAATACGGTCAGCGAAGCCCCGCAACATGTGGACATCACTTACCGCGCATTAAGCGTCAATAAAAACGACCAGGAAAATGCCATCGTTAATGTCCTGCAATATTATGATGCGAAAAATGCTATTGTCTTTGGCGATACCCGCGTGGCCGTCAACAGGATGACCCAACGCTTTAACAATCGGGGGTTTTCGGTCGTTACATTGTCGGGTGAGCTATCCCAAAAAGAACGCAGTCACGCTATTCAAGCCATGCGCGACGGACGGGCCAGAGTTTGCGTCGCAACCGATGTTGCCGCGCGAGGCCTTGATCTGCCGGATCTTGAACTGGTGATCCACGCATCCATTCCCAAAAACAGAGAAGCTCTTTTGCACCGCTCCGGCAGAACCGGCCGCGCCGGACGTAAAGGCGTCAGCGTCTTAATCGTCCCAAGCAATGGTCGGCGCCGAACGGAACGGCTATTACAAAATGCCAATATCACAGCCGAATGGGATGCGCCGCCTTCGGCCGCTGACGTGATCGCCAAAGACAATGAACGTCTCCTCGGCTCTCTGGTTCTGGAAGACGAAGTTACGGAAGATGAGCGCCATATTGTAACGCAGCTGCTCAAGGCAGGATCCGCTGAAACCATCGCCACCTTATTTCTGCGCAATTACAGAGCCGGCCGCGCAGCCCCGGAAGAGCTTTTGGGCGTCGCCGCCTATGATCCGTCAAATGACGGAAAGCGCGAACGCAAACCGCGCAGCCGCAATGATTTTGAAAACGGGGTTTGGTTTTCATTGAATTTGGGGCGCAAGCAGAAGGCCGAGCCGCGCTGGATCCTGCCTATGCTTTGCAAGTCAGGGGAACTTAAACGCCGCGAAATCGGTGTCATTAAAATCAGCGAAAGCCGCACGTTTGTGGAAATTTCGCCGGAAGGCGTAGACCGCTTTGTGGAGGCCATCGGCCCTGACGGAAAAATCGAAAAGGCTATTACCGCCAGCCGGATTGACGGCGTTCCTGATTTTACGGAAGCCGGCAATAAGCCGGAATATAAGCCGAGGGATAAATCCAAATATCCGTCCAAGAAAAGAGATCGCAAACGGAGCGAACATCCCAAAGGTAAAGACGGTCACGGCCCCAAAACTCGCTCAGGCATCGAAACAAAACAGCCGGGGTATAAAGGCAAGTCATTGGATAAATATGACAGTAAAACAGCCCCTACCGGCGATTCTGTTTATGATCCGCACAAATTATCCAAAAAAGAAAAAGCCAAACTCAAGGCTCAAAACGGCGGGAAGATTTACCCTGATGATGGCGCGCCTAAAGGCAAAAAGCCCCATAAGAAAAAGCTGGCCGCAGCCGCGCGCCGAGCTGAGGAAAAAGGTAAACCCAAAAAACCCAAAGGCAAAAAGTCAGGACCAAAGCTCAAACGCAAAAAGCGTGACTAGGCCACAGATTCTTTTGCGATATTTGTAATCGAAACATAGTCCAATTTGCCGGTCCCTAAGATCGGCATGGTCTCGACCGTCACAAACTTCTTAGGAACGGAAATCTCCGGCACGCCATGTGTTTGTGCCCAGCTTAATAATTCCTGACGCTTGGGATTTGGATGTTCTGTCACCAGAATTATGCGTTCCCCTTTTCGTTTATCAGGAACGATTGCAGCAGCATGCATATGATCGGGCCAAATGGCCGAGGCGCAGTTTTCAACAACCGCCAATGACACCATTTCGCCGCCAATTTTAGCAAAGCGTTTAATGCGCCCGCGAATAACATAATAGCCTTCATCATCAACGGAGACCACATCGCCCGTATTATGCCACCCGTCTTTAATCGGCACGACTTCACCCGGATTATCCGGCGAAATATAACCTTTCATAATATTCGGCCCCTTCACCCACAGACAGCCCGCATTTTCCAAGCCTTCGACCGGCTCGATACGGGATTCGATCCCGGGGAGCATTTTGCCGATGGTTCCTGCCCGTATGTCGCCCGGCTGATTAGCCGCCAAAACCGGCGCGCATTCGGTTACCCCATAACCTTCCAATACTTCGCAAGTATGTTTTTGTTCCGCGATACGCCGGGTTTCTTCGCGCACACGTTCGGCGCCGCAAACGGCGATGCGCAAAGACTTCAATCCGTCTTCACCGCTGGCCCGCATATATTGCTGTAAAAAAGTATCGGTCGCAAAAAGAACCGTCGATTGCGTTTTCTGAATTCTTTGCGCAATGGTTTTGGTCTGTAGCGGTGACGGGTGCAGTACGACCGGATAACCATCAATCAGCGGCCATAAGGTCGCCGCGGTCAGGCCATAACAATGAAACGTCGGCAGCGGGTTGAAAAATTTATCCCCGTCTTTCAGCTCAACATGCTGATCAATTTGCTCAATATTAGCGAGCAGATTAGCGTGGGTCAGTACCACACCTTTTGGCGCGCCCTCTGTCCCTGACGTGAACAGAATAACGGCTGTATCATCAGGCTTTCGGTTCGGCGTGAATATACCCGGCATTAAAGGGGCCAGAACTGCACGCATTTTTCCGCTCAACCCGATCTGTTCTTTCATATCCTCAAGATAAACGAAATTCATGACGTCCGAGAGCGATGCGACTAAATCTGACAGACCTGCCAGTTCAATAAATTTGTGGGCTGTTATAACGGTTTTAAACGGCGCGGTTTTAGCAGCGGCTTTGAGGTTTTTGACACCGCCCGTAAAATTTAGCATGGCGGGCGTGCGGCCGGCTGCGTGAACCGTAAAGAGCGCAATAATTGCCCCCGCCCCTGTCGGTAACAGAATACCCACATTTTCGCCGGTGCCCGTTAATTTTCGGAGCGGATCGGAAAGCGCGAAGGCCGCCCTTTGAATTTCGTTATAAGTTAAAGTCCGGCCGTCACCATCGGTCAAAATAGCTTTGTCCGGCCCATGTGTTTTGCGCGCCTGTAAAAATGCTTGGAGTATATTTCGGCGAATACGTTTTTTCGCCGGCTCCGATAATTCTTCAGATTTTAAAAATAATGTTTCCAACCCCAAACTCTCTTTTGTAGTTTACGTCGCACACTAGACCGGATTTGCTTCGCGCGCAAAATATTAGCACGTCCTTTACATATGCGGCTCAGCGCGCCAACACGCCGTCCATGACTCCGCTTTCCATATTAGATTCGGCTTTTGGATTTTCAGAATTTCGTCCGGGACAAGAAGACGTCATTTCGGAAATTATGCAAAACCGAAATGTCTTGGCCGTTATGCCGACGGGCGCAGGGAAATCCCTGTGTTATCAAGTGCCGGCCTTATTGCTGGAGGGCTTAACCGTTGTCGTTTCGCCGCTAGTCGCCTTGATGGACAATCAAGTAGCCGGGCTCAGGACCAATGGAATAGAGGTCGCCTGCATTCATTCGGGTCAAGACCGCGACGTAAATGTTGCCGAATGGCGACGGGTCGCCGCCGGCCGCGTCAAAATGCTGTATTTGTCGCCTGAGCGCTTAATGACCGGACGCATGATGGCCGCAATGAAAGCCATATCGCCGTCCATGTTTGTCATCGATGAGGCTCATTGCGTCTCAAAATGGGGTCCCGCTTTTCGGCCGGAATATGCGCAATTGACCGAGCTTCAATCGGCCTTTCCGGACGCGGTCATCGCCGCCTTTACGGCAACAGCGGACGGCGCAACCCGCGAAGACATTGCCCGGACACTATTCAGCAGCCGCGGCAAGATTATCGTGCAGGGTTTTGATCGTCCCAATTTGTCACTGACCGTAACCCCAAAAACTGACCGGAAAATGCAGCTGGCGAAATTCATGGAAGACCGGCGCGGACAGTCCGGCATTGTCTATTCTTTATCCCGTAAAAATACCGAGGAATTTGCCGCTCATCTCAAAGCGGCCGGACACAAAGCCTTGCCCTACCATGCCGGCCTGCCGCCGCAAGTCAGGTTTGATACCCAAGAGCGGTTCATGGCGGAAGACGGCATGGTGATCGTGGCCACCATCGCCTTTGGCATGGGGATCGACAAGCCAGATATACGTTTCGTTTATCACACGAATTTACCGGGTTCGCTCGAAGCCTATTATCAAGAAATTGGCCGCGCCGGGCGCGATGGCGCGCCGGCTGATACGGCGCTTTGCTATGGGCTTGATGATGTCAGATTACGCCGCCAGTTTATTATGGATGACGGCCCAGGATCAGATCACCAAACCCGCGAGCTCAGACGACTGGATGCTCTATTATCCTATTGCGAGGCCGGCGCATGCCGGCGTCAGGTCATGCTGGCCTATTTCGGCGAAACCGCCGCGCCA
>CALJNJ010000050.1 GCA_937981945.1 uncultured Caulobacterales bacterium
ACATGAGATAAGGATTTCGTCATGGCGCGCCAGTTCTGTTACCATATGCAAGGCCTTACCAAAAAGTTCGGCAATAAGACCATTTTGGACAATGTGCATTTGTCTTTTTATCCGGACGCGAAAATTGGCCTGGTCGGGATCAACGGCGCCGGTAAATCAACGCTCATGAAAATTATGGCGGGCGTCGATACGGAAGTCACCGGCGAGCACTGGGCCGCCGAGGGCGTTAAAGTCGGCTATCTGCCCCAAGAACCGCGCTTGGATAATTCCAAAGACGTTTGGAACAATGTGATCGAGGGCTGCGAAGACAAGCAAATCTTTGATCAATATAATGCCGTGGCCGTCAAAATGGCCGAGGAATATACTGACGAGCTGATGGAAGAAATGACGGCGCTGCAGGAACAGGTCGATGCGCGCGATGCTTGGGACATTGACAGTAAGATTGAAATGGCCATGCAGGCGCTGCGATGTCCGCCGGCCGACTCGCCGGTCGACAATCTCTCGGGCGGGGAAGCCCGGCGAACGGCTTTGTGCCAATTATTATTGTCAAAGCCGGATTTGCTTTTACTCGATGAACCGACCAACCATTTGGACGCGGAAACCGTTGCCTGGCTTGAGAATTATTTGATCAATTATAAAGGCGCGATCATTCTGATTACCCACGATCGCTACTTCCTGGATAATATTACCGGCTGGACCTTGGAACTGGACCGCGGCCGGGGACTACCCCATGAAGGAAATTACTCGTCTTGGCTGGCCGCCAAAGAAAAGCGCTTGGTTCAGGAAGGCCGCGAAAGCGATTCCAAGACAAAAGCGCTGAAGCGCGAACTTGAATGGATTAATCAAAACCCCAAGGCCCGCCAAAGCAAATCAAAGGCACGGATCAAGGCCTATGACAAATTGCTGGAGGACGCCGAAAACGAAGTGGTCGGCCATGCTGATATCCGCATTCCCATGGGAGACCGCTTGGGCGGTGTGGTTATCGAGGCCGATAGTATTAATAAAGGCTTCGAAGATCGCTTATTAATCAATGACTTATCATTTCGATTACCGCCGGGCGGTATTGTCGGGGTTATCGGCCCCAACGGCGCCGGTAAAACAACTTTGTTTAAGATGATTACGGGCGGCGAACAGCCTGATAAAGGCACGTTTAAAGTCGGCGAGACCGTGCAACTGGGCTATGTCGATCAAATGCGGGACAATTTAGACCCGACGAAAAATGTCTGGGAAGCCATTTCCGACGGCCTTGATATTATTACCATGGGCAAGCGGGAAGTTCCGAGCCGGGCTTATGTCGGCGCCTTTAACTTCAAGGGTACGGACCAACAGAAAAATGTCGGACAATTGTCAGGCGGTGAACGCAACCGAGTCAATCTGGCGAAAATGCTCTCTAAGCCGTGTAACGTTCTATTGCTCGATGAGCCGACCAATGACCTCGACCGCGAAACGCTGGCCTCTCTTGAAGTCGCCCTGGAAAAGTTCCCGGGCTGCGCCGTTGTGATCTCTCACGATCGCTTCTTCCTGGACCGCCTCGCAACGCATATCTTGGCCTTTGAAGGGGACAGTCATGTGGAATGGTTTGAAGGTAACTTTGCCGATTACATTGAAGACAAGAAGCGACGCCTCGGACCGGATGCGGATTTGCCGAAGAAACTGAAGTTTGTGAAATTTGAGCGTTAAAACCCGCGGAAAAATACATCAATAACGGGAAAAATTAGCTGTCTCGATCTCACCAAAGTTGAGCTTATTGAACATTTAAATATATCTCCGTTTCGGCTATACTGTTGAGAAGCAGGAGGGCGCGTGATGTATAAGTGTTTTTTAGTTTTATCAGCAATTGGTCTGGCGGCTTGTTCGCCAAAGTCGGAATTGCCGGTCGAGAAGCAGAATGTTCAAACGGAAAAACCCGTTTCCAATGAATTTATCCCGTCTTTCACCGGATTAGGACAGGGTGACATTGTCGACTTCCCGGGTCATCAGGTCTTCCATCATATCAAAACGAGTGACCTGCCCGCCGAAGTCTCACTTACCGAGCTCGTGCTTGCCCCAAAAATGCTTGGGGCGCCGCCTCATATCCATCAAGACGAAGACGAAATTTTTGTTATTCTGAGTGGCCGGGTGCATTTCTTGGCCGGGTCTGAAGAAGTGGTTGGCAAAACAGGTACAATTGCAGCTCTGCCCAGAGGCCACTTTCATGGATTTTGGAATCCCTATGATGAGCCGGCGACTATTCTCCTAATGATTACGCCCGGGCATTTTGAGGAATTCTTCGGCGATGTAGAGGCCGCAATTCAGGAAGGCGGCCCTAAATCTCCACCCGAAATTGGTGCGATCATTGCGCAAAAAGCCGCCGAGAGAAATGTGAATGTCGACATGTCTAAATTGCCGCCGTCAGCTCTGGCGCTTTTAGGGCCGCCATCTGAATAAAGGCTTTAAGTTGGTATTCGGAGTTCTATGACCGGTTGAGAGCGGCTCGCAACTGGAAGCCTGAATTGAAGTTTTCTAAATTTGAGCGGTAATTCTTCCATTTGATTTCACGTTTTACGTCCGTTACCTTGGCAATGTTTTTCAGGGGGAAGTAATGTGAAACATCTATTGTTTAGCTTTTTTACGGTAATTTGCTTGTCGGCATGCGGGCCGGAAAGTAATGCCGCGGGCTGGTTTAGTACGGAGCTGGATTTTCCTGATGACGGCGGAAAGGTCTACTTTGTTACTAATTATGAAGTGCCGGTAGATTTTTTTGAACAATTTGATCCTCCCTCCAGACCTGACTATTTTTATTATACCTGTCACCCCGATAAGCTCGAAAAGTGGATCGGTTTTTCTACGACCAATACCGGTCTGAAGGGCACGAAAGTAATCACTTTCACATTACAATTCGACAACACTAAGGATTTACTGGAACGTGCCGGATATGTGGATCAGCGATCCGGATCTGAATTTGGCGTACTTTATCCGCCGGGTCATGCACTTTCCGACAAAAGCTCACGTAAAGCTTGGGATTTATTGGCTAAGGCTGAATCTGTATCAATCTATTCAGATGGGTCTCGAGAAACGGCCATCTATAATTTAACGGAGTTCCATTCGCTTGCCGCCAAGCTTCCCTCAAATTGCGGGCTTAATCAAAATTGGTCTCCGCAACAAATTAAAGCAAAAGAGATTGTCGAGTGAGTTGCACGACCCAATAATTTTCCGGCATTCCTGCTGGACAAACTTATCCCATCCGCCTAGTCCAGTTGAGAACAATTCTCAACTGGAGTCCTAAATGACTGATCCCAAAGTTCGCAAACTACTTGTCACCCTGCATTTATTATTCGCCGGGTTTATGACGCCGGCGTTTTTGATGTTGGCGATCACGGGCGGAAATTATTTATTGGGTAATAAGGGGAGTACTGAAACGGCGGCGTTGACCCTCA
>CALJNJ010000051.1 GCA_937981945.1 uncultured Caulobacterales bacterium
AATTTTCAAGGCCTCATCCGGACCATAGTCTAAATTTGCGATCGCCGCTAAACCGTAAACGATGTGGGTGGCGGCCAATTTGTCCCCGGACTTTTCCGAAGCCTCAAGGATCAACGGGGTGATTTCAATCAGTTCAGCCAAATTTTTTGACGATGATAAGGCGGAGCGTAGAATGTCCAGAGAAAAATATTTGGCTGTCCAGTAATCCGGGTGGGTTTCATCTATTTTTGAGGCCAGCTCGACGGCTTTGGCAGCCCACAACTCCATCTCTACCACATTCCCACGCATTTTGGATCCACTGATTGCCAAAACACGTGCACATTGGTAAGAATATATTGGCGCCAAGGTTTTTAAACACCGATTAAAAAATTGATTTGCTTGCGCGTTTTCATCCGGCGCTGACAGTAACAAAATTGCGTTTTGATATATTTCTTTTGTTGTTGAATCCAATTCACCTTTGGCAATCAATTCTTTTGCATCGTCAAATCGGTAGTCATCAATGGCATGGACGAGCTGATTGAACGCCGGGCGCTCATTTGCAGAACTATTTTCAATTTTTTGATAGTCAGCCAATTGCTCAACAAGAGCGTATAGTTTCTCCTTGGTGAATTCATTTTGTGTTTTTGCAAAAGCAGAATCAAAACAAAAAACCAAAGCGAGCAAATAAAGGAGAATTTTTTTTACCGTTTGCATCGAATTCGATATACGGTGAAATTCCTTAATTAAATGAAAAAACGGCCCGAATTGAAGGGCCGTTTCAAGACTTAGATCTCGACGGGGACGTGATTGCCGCCGGCGATTACTTCGATTTCGTCCGTAGTAAGTTCACGCATAAGAACACTCCAGGGACAGGAGGCGAAATCGCCTTACGGTAATATTTTGTTAAGGGTTGGGCGTTGTCAATTCATTAATCATTTGAGTCTCAAAAAAACACGCTTGATTCAATTAAAACGATAAAAATCGGGCCCATTTTGAGGATTTCTCAATTAAAAGTTATCTTGATGTTTCAATTATTCTGAAATTTTATTTGCGAACTCAATTAATTTTGGCCGCTTTTGCACAAATTTGGCCGTAAATGCAAAATTTCGGGCGTTTTTTGGCGCAGTCTTTCAAAATCGTCTCACGGCGGTTATACCGCGCTTCGGAATCGGGCCGTAATCCGTCGCTATTTCGAGGCCGCATAAACACCGCGCGACAGGGCCCTGGCCGTGCAGCGGGCGGCGGCAGCACCGAGTTCAGCCAAATCTACGGGGCCGTTACAGACTTTATCGCCTGTCGACAGCGCAAATATGGTATCGCCGTCAAGAGGTGTATGGGCAGGCCGAACGGCCATGGCGATGCCGTCTTGCGCCATAATGGCCAGGCGCTTTAACTGCTTTTGTGACAGGGCCGCATTGACGGCAACCGCGCCGATAACTGTGGACTGGCCGGCGGTTTTAAGAAAGGCAAGTTTAGTGTCTTTCGGATAGCCCCATTTATAATCAGCAAGTGGTCTTTGACCGCCAAGTTCACCATCCCTCTCATATGGCCAAGCCCAGAAAACTTTTGTGCCCGGCATATAAGGTGAGCCGACGGGGTTAGCCGCAATGATCGCCCCAACGGTAATGTCTCCAACAGTTTCAGATGCGCTGCCCAGGCCTCCGGCATAGAGCCCGGCCGTCGCGCCATATCCTGCACCGGCCGCGCCAAGTTCCGGGGTTCCGCCGGCGGCCTTTACGGCCTCTATTCCAAGCGCGCGAAATGGTGGTGTCTCGCCCCAATTCTTATCGCCGCCATTGGCGTTATCAAACAGGATGGCAGAGGGAACAATGGGGGACACAGGGATTGGGGCGGGGCCGGGGGCATAACCGATACGCTCCGCGCCCAAAAATGCCGTCACGCCATCAGCCGCCGCCAGGCCGTAAACAGATCCACCGGATAAAACGATTGCGTGAACGGCTTCAATCAATCCGCCGTCCTGTAAGCTCTCCGTCTCGCGCGTGCCGGGGCCACCGCCGCGGACATCCACAGCGCAGACCGCAGGGCTGTCCGGCACGATTACCGTGACTCCGGTCTTGACCTTTTCGTCAACGGCGTTACCGATTTTCAAACCGCCAACATCAATAATGGTGTTTAACATGGGCGAAACTTAACCTGAGAGCGACAAAATGAAAGTCTTTTCCGCCCTACTCTTATCAAGCGCGCTAATCCTCGGAGGATGTAAGGCGGGACCTGATACGGGATCGAAAAAAGTTACGGAAGCCGGGTTTAATATCTCGAAAACTGAGGCTCTGGCGCCAGGCATGGTCGCGGCCGCTAATCCCCATGCTGTTGAGGCCGGTTTGGAAATTTTACGTAAAGGCGGCTCTGCCGTTGACGCCGCCATCGCCGTTCAAACCGTCTTAGGCCTGGTCGAACCGCAAAGCTCAGGCATAGCCGGCGGCGCCTTTATGGTTCTGTATGACAATAAGACCGGCAAGGTTTGGTTTTATAATGGCCGCGAAACGGCGCCGGCCGCTGTCACCCCTGACATGTTTTTGGACCCTGAAACGGGCGAGCCCATTCGCTATTTTGCCGGAATCACATCGGGTAGATCGACCGGCGTTCCCGGCGTCATGGTCATGCTCGAAAAAGCCCATCAGGATTATGGCAAGCTGAAATGGTCAGAAAGCTTTGCCCCCGGCATCAATCTGGCAGAAACAGGGTTTGAAATCAGTCCGCGTCTGGCCGGCCTCATCAAGCGCGCCGCCGGTTTCGGGTTTGGCAGAGATGCCGACGCCAAAGCTTATTTTTTCAATTCTGACGGACAGCCCCATACGGAAGGGTTTCTACGGGATAATAAGCCCTACGGTGATACTCTAAAAGCTTTAGCCGAAAATCCGCGAGCTCTGCTGGAAGGTCCGATCGCGCAGGATATTATTGCGCAAATCCAAGAAGACCCTCTACCCGGATATTTAACGCTCGAAGATATGGCGAACTATCAAGCTCAAAAGAAGCCGGCTCTGTGCGGAACCTATCGGGACTATACATTGTGCGGTGCCAGACCGCCCTCGTCAGGATCATTGGCGGTTTTGTCTATTTTGGGGACGCTGGAGAATTTTGACATGGCGGCCCTTGGTAATTCTTCTGCCGGTTGGCATGCTTTTGCGGAAAGTTCTTTTTTGGGTTACGCGGACAGAGACAAATATGTCGCTGATGATGATTTTGTTGATGTCCCGATCGCTGAAATGCTGGATAAAGAATACCTCAAATCCCGCGCATCGCTGATCTCGCCTGACAGCGCCATGACAGAGGTAAAGGCCGGCAATCCGGTCGATTTTATTCGCGGCAAAGACGCGACGCCTGACAGTCCCGGTACATCGCACTTTACCATTATTGATAAAGACGGGCTGACCGTGTCCATGACCACAACCGTCGAGAGCGTGTTTGGAAGTCAGCGTATGGTTCGCGGTTTCATGCTCAATAATCAGCTGACGGATTTCTCTTTTCGCACCCATGATGCGAGCGGCGCGCCCATTGCCAACGCTGTGGCGCCGGGGAAACGCCCCAGATCATCCATGGCCCCTATGATCGCATTCGGCCCTGACGGAGAGCTGGCGTTTACCACGGGATCGCCGGGCGGCAACTCCATTATCGCCTATACGGCCAAAACCATTGTGGGGATGATAGATTGGGGTTTGTCGCCTCAAGACGCCATTGAGCTTCCCAATGTGATCGCGCGCAACGGCTCCGTTCGGCTTGAAGAAAACAGATTATCGGAGGATATTATTGTAAGGCTTCAAGAACAGGGCCACAAAATTGTCCGGAGTAAAGGCGAAATCTCCGGCCTTCATATCATCAGACGCAATGCCGACGGCAGTTATACCGGCGGCGCCGACCCCAGGCGCGAAGGACTCGCACGCTCCGAATAGCTATTTAATATTTTGGACCTGCGCAAAGGACACGGCCAGCGTTCTAATCATCGGCTTTACAGTCTCAGGTAGCGCCCGGCGTAAGGAGTCCTGATTTAAAATAAATCCGTTTTCCAGAACCGGGGGGCCGTCTTTTTTGCTGTATCCCATTTTGAATGATTGAAAACTCCGGTATTCCGATTGAGTTTCGTGCAAAATATTGACGCCGGAAAGTTCAGGATGTTGAACATAAGCGTCTATTAGGGCGCGAACCCGGTCTTCTTCACCTTCCAAAATATTAAAAAAGTTTCCGTCCGCATAAAGCTGAAGGCCGGTTATCTCATTATTATAACACGTTTTTTTAATTTGTTCGAATGCGCTTTTACTTATCGTTTTTTTGCTTTCCCGGGCCACATATCCCGAAAAAATACTTATATAAATCATTGTGGCTTGTCTTCCCGATCATGCAATCGGCCCCGAAGGGGAAACATAAAAAATTCGCGAAAGATGTCTATAGGTTATCTTACCTATAGACGAAAGTATCATGTATACTTGGCCTTATGAATAAGATCGGCATCATATTGGCGGGCGGAGGATCTGCGCGGTTCGGAGGGCAGGATAAAGGGCAAATCCTCTTTAACAACCGGCGCCTTTTCGATCTGGTGC
>CALJNJ010000052.1 GCA_937981945.1 uncultured Caulobacterales bacterium
CCAGAAACGGGTCGTCCCGTGATGCATCAAACATTTGCAGAGGTGTTCGGCCGATAATTTGCCAGCCCCCCGGGCTTTCCAATCCGTAAATACCGGTTTGCCATCCGGCAATGCCAACGGAGCCCGCCGGGACGGCGGCGCGCGGCGTTGCTTGGCGCGGGTGATGAAGCGCGGCCGGGGCTTCGGATAAAAATGTAAACCCCGGAATAAATCCCATCATGCAGACCTTATAAACCGGCGTGCTGTGCAGGGCCACGATTTCACCGGCGGATAATCCGCTGCTTGATTGAATGGTTTCCAGATCGGGTCCGAACTCGCCCCCGTAAAACACCGGTATTTCCACAATTCGGTCTGTGTCCGGCTTCGGCATTGTTTCGGATTTGAGCGCTTTGACCAAAACCTGCCGGGCGGATTGGGGTTTTATGGAGGCCGGACAAAAATATGCCAGAAGACTGTTATATCCCGGGACTAATTCTTCCCAGTCCGCTTTCCCGCGCAGGGACCGGATCAGGCTGTGAATTTTGTCGGTGACAAATTCCGAATAGGCCGCGGTTTCAAAAGTCACCAAAAAGGCAGAATCCCCATAAGGGACGATTTCATATTTCGGTGTTTCAGCCATGGGTGAACGCTTTGACGGTGCCGCCGGATTTTTCAATGGCGCGCCGAATGGATTTCGCTGTTTCGCCGGCGCCCGGACTGTCGCTGTGCAGGCATAGAGTATCCGTCACAAGCGTCAGCTTTTGCCCGCTCGCCGTGGTCACAGGAGTTTTAGCCAGCAGAGCCAAGGCCTGCGCTGTTCGCTGGGCTTGATCTTCGATTACGGCGCCGGTTTCGCGGCGGCTTTGCAGATGACCGTCATCCGTATAGCGCCGGTCCACAAATCCTTCGGCCACAAATTTAAGACCCGCCTGGTGCGCGGCTTTGGTCAGGCACGAATTAGGCGCGCCCATTAAAATGAGATTTTGATCGAGCCGGGCCACGCAAAAAGCGATCAGATCTGCCGTTTCCGTGCTGAACACGGCATCATTATAAAGCGCGCCGTGGGCTTTCACATAGGTCAGGGCGCAGCCTTCTTCAGCGGCAATTTCCGCCAGCCGGCTGATTTGTGACATTATGGCGGCCTTGAGGTCAGGTTTTGAAATATCGTCGCCGAGCGTAAAAGATTTACGCCCGAAATTTTCTTTATCGGGATAGGCGGGATGCGCGCCGATATTCACGCCATATTGTTTGGCCAGTTTGACGGTTCGGCGCATGGTTTCATCATTGCCGGCATGACCCCCGCAGGCGATATTGGCCGAGCTGATCCAGGCCAGAACGGCGGCTTCCGTGGCTTGCCATTCAGGTGTATTCGCTTCGCCGGTATCTGCATTTAAATCAATTGACCGCATGGGGGAGACCTAGAGCAAAACAGGGCCGTTGAAAACCTCTAAAGAGCTTCCCCGGCGGCAACAGCGCAGGCCCAGGCCCATTGGAAATTATGTCCGCCTAAATGGCCGGTCACGTCGACAACTTCGCCGATGAAATAAAGACCGGGCACTTTGCGGCATTCCATGGTTTTGGAGGATAATTCATCTGTATCGACTCCGCCGCGCGTCACTTCGGCCGTCCGAAACCCTTCCGTGCCGGCCGGTTTCACAAATTGAGCATTACAGAGCAGGGCAATATTGCGCAGTTCAAGATTGCTCATATCAGCCAGGCGTTCTTTTTTGACGTCTTTGCAAATATGCTCGGCCAATCTTTGCGGCAGAAATTCTGAAATCACCGTTTTGATATGTTTCTTCGGCGCTGTCTCTTTGGTCGTCAGCAAAAGTTCCAACACGTCAGCTTTCGGCGCCATATTGACGGTCACGCTTTCGCCGGGCTCCCAATAGGAAGAGATTTGCAACACAGCCGGACCCGAGAGCCCGCGATGGGTGAAGAGCAGGTCTTCTTCAAAGGTGATACGATCATTGTGGATGGCCACCGGCAGGCTGACACCGCTGAGGGTTTTCAGAGGTGTTTTTTGTTCGTCCGTAAATGTAAACGGCACCAAGGCCGGGACGGGCTCGATGACATTCAGCCCGAATTGTTCTGCCAATTTATAGCCAAAGCGGCTCGCGCCCATTTTGGGAATGGACGGCCCGCCGCACGCGACGACCAAATTATCACAATTTATGGATTGGCGGGTTGTGGTGACCGTAAAGCCGCCGGTCTCGGCCTGTCTGACATCCAAAATTTCCGTTCCGAGCCATAATGTATTGCCGGCCTTGTCACACTCGGCCAGCAACATATCGATAATCTCTTGAGAGCGGCCGTCGCAAAACAGCTGACCTTTGGTCTTTTCGTGCCAAGCAATATGATAGCGCTCAACTAAATCTACGAAGTCTTGCGGCGTATAGCGGGACAAGGCGGATTTACAAAAATGCGGGTTCTGAGAAATGAAATTATCGGGTCCGCTGTGAAGATTGGTGAAATTACACCGCCCGCCGCCGGAGATCCTGATTTTCTCGCCGGGCTTATCGGCGTGATCAATCAGCAATACCCGTTTGCCGCGCGCGCCGGCAATTGCGCCGCACATAAGGCCGGCGGCGCCGGCGCCGATGATGATGACATCCCAATCCATAGCCCGCTCTTCTCAGATTACGGAGGCTCTGTCTATGTGGTTGGCGGATAGATAAAGAATATGCTCGCCGCGCCAATTAAGAGGATCCCCATAACCCCGGTTCGAAGTCTGGACTCCTGCTTCATCAGGAACCAAAATACGGGGATCAGCAGCAAATTGGAAATCAGAATAAAGGATTGGTAGGACGGCGACAAAGCGGCGCTTTGTTTGCCCACTAAAAACTCGGCCAGGCGCGGAAGGCCGACGGCCATATTAATGGACAATACCAAGCCGATAAAGGCTTTCGACGCATCGGAGACGGCCAGGCGGGTTGTTCGAAACAGGCCGAGGGCCTTGTCCGTGATCGCAAAGCCGTATTCACGGCCGGCGATAAGTCCCAGAAACACAAAGGTCGTACTCATGGGAATGGCGGAGACTTCTTTGAAAAAGAATAAGAGGCAGGCATAGGTGAAATCGATAATCGTCGCCGAGCGGATATCCGTGACCGCCGTTTTAGAGCGCAGGATTTTTTGAACGGGGCCGCCCTTATTCCAAAATGTATAAGCCAGTAGCGCCAGGATAGCGCCCATGGCGACAAAGCCTTCGAGCGCTGAAATTTGCCGCGGCAGGAAGACGAAAATATTAGCAAAATCCTGGATCAGCCAGACCGACCATAAATATCCGGTCGTGACCCATTGAAGAATAACCCAATAGGCGGCATTGCCGAACTTTCGGGAAATCAGATAAATCAGGCCCTCAATGATAAAGCCGCCAAAGAAGACATGGGGCGCGCAGGCTTTATATTTGGCAATGACGCTCAGGCTCTTTTTACAGGATTTGATCTCTTTGGGATCCGAGAGCGCGGCGAGATCGCAATTCACCAGCATTTCAGGGAGAACATAGACACCTATGGCGATGATGATGCCCATAATCGAGGCCAAGCCCCACGGGGCTCGCGCGCTCAGTTCATTTTTTTGGAAAAACCTTTCCAGCGTTCGGGACAGGATTAGGTAGAGCACGAGGCCTACGGCAAACGCCAATCCGTAACCGGTCAGAGACTTGCCCAGCATGGACGTCATGCCGCCGACCGTGGCAAAGACGGTTAAAACCATAAATGATGTGGAAACCGGAATGCCTAAACGCGTGATGATCACAAGGGCCAGAGGCGGGAGCGTATGATACCATTGTATGCCGCCATCGGGCCACGGGTATTTTTGTGCATTTGCCAGCCGCCCCCATGACGGATCACCGTCATAAAGCATCCATCCCACCGTAAATGTGGCCACGAGAATCGATCCGGCGAATAAAAACAGCCAAAACCAATGCAGGCGGGCATTTGAATTTATAAAAGTTCCCAGGGTTTGAAGGGCGTCATTGCCGACCACCGCATAGGCCGCAAACAAAAAGCCTAAGACCGCAAATATCGTAATTTCCATGGTATTCCCGGCCTGATTCAATAATCACATCGGCCTAAATCATTGATTCAGGGCGGGCGCAACGGCTTTTTCGTCAAAAGCCGCTTCAAATTTTTGTTATAGGTGCCATTGGCCTGTTTTTGACTGTCACAAAAGCGTCACGAAAAGTAACGCGAAACGTCACATAACTTCCAAAAACCTGTCACATAATTGAGTCATAGCCCGCCGTGAAACGACAAACGTTTTTTTTGGAATCAGCTCTGATGGTCAGAGTAAAAATTGAGGGTAGACATGACAATTGATTTTAAAAGCGCAGCTTCAGCTGCAGTGTTAGGGGCTCTGATGGTTTTCGCCGAGGCGGCAAATGCTCAGGAAATTACCCATAAAGTAAGCGGCCGGGTGATGATGGACTGGTCCATGGTCGACGCGGACAATGCGGATATGGATTGGAACGCCACGGAGTTACGGCGCTTACGACTGGCTGTTTCCGGCAATGTCGGCGACAATGTGAAATATAAGGTCGAAATCAACACGAATAGTAGTGAAGAGGTCAATGTCGAGGACGCCTATGTGCAATGGGCGCCGACCGGTGACAATTGGAATGTAAAACTCGGCCATTTCAAAACCCATAATTCCTTGGATGAGCAAACCTCTTCCCGTTTTATTACGGCGCTTGAAAGATCCGCCTTTACGGATGCTTTTGAATTTAATCGCCGCCTTGGTCTGGCCGTGAATGCCAGCGGAGACAATTACACCGTGTCAGCCGGCGTTTTTGGCGACAATCTTTCGACGACGTCTGCCGAAGAAGGCAGCGCCGCATCTGCGCGGGTCACGTTCAATCCTATTAAAGATGATGACCTTTTGGTCCATCTCGGCGCCTCGGCGCGTCTTCGTAAGACCGGCGATACTCAAAGTGATTTGCGCTATCGTCAGCGCCCCGTCTCTCACATCCCAAGCCGGATCATCAGCACCGGCCGTATTGCCGACAAAGACACGTTTTACGGTGTGGAAGCTGCCGGTATTATGGGGCAGTTTTGGGCCGCCGGTGAATATGGTGTGACGGATGCGGATTGTGATAACTGTGCAAGCGATCCGAGCTTTAACGGCTATTATCTGGAAGGCGGCGCATTTTTCGGCGGGAAAAAAACTTATAAGGGCGGGAAGTTTAACCGTCCGAAAGTTGACAGTCCCGTTACGGATGGCGGTATGGGCGCCGTGTCCGTCTTCGCCCGCTATGATACGCTGGATCTGGACGACCAAGCCATTGACGGCGGTGATCTGGACACAATCGTGGTCGGTGCCGATTGGTGGCCAACCAAATATACCCGCATTGGCGTGAACTATTTTGACGCCAGCGCGAATCTGGGTACCAGCACATCGGGTCTCGATTCTGCTTTCGCAGCGCTCGTTTCAGGCGGTGTCACGGAAGAAGATGTGAGCGGATTTAATCTGCGCGCTCAGTTTGATTTTTAAGAAAAACCGGAAGGCAAAATCATGAATAAATTTTGGATGACCACATTGGCCGCAACCGCATTGGTTGCCGCCGGTTGTAAAGGCGGCGACGCGCCGGCCTCAAAGAGCGAAACAAAGAGCAAGCCGGCGGCGGCGTCTGTTTCAAATGATGAAATCCGCGTTGTCGGATCGTCAACCGTTTATCCGTTCTCCACAAAAGTGGCGCAGGAATATAAAAACAAGACGGGCCAAAACGTGGTTGTCGAAGCCACCGGCAGCGGCGGCGGACATAAGCTCTTTTGTGAGGGCATTAATCCGTCGTCTCCGAACATGACCAATTCATCCCGTCGTCAAAAGAAAAGCGAATTTGATCGCTGCGCTGAAAATGGCGTGACCGATATCGTCGAAGTGAAAATCGGGTTTGACGGTATTGTCTTGTCAAATGCGCTGGACGCGACGGCTTTGAACCTGACTTCAAAGCAAGTGTTCCAAGCCTTTGCAAAGCAAGTCCCTGTGTCCGACACAGACTGCACGCTGCAGGACAACCCGTATAATACTTGGGCTGATATTGATCCGTCGCTTCCCAACACAACGATCGAAGCTTACGGTCCTCCGCCCACATCCGGAACGCGGGACGCCTTTGTCGAGGTTGCCATGGAAGGCGGCGCTAAAAAATATGCCTGTCTGAGCGACCTCAGAAGCAAAGACAAAAACGCGTTTAAAGCTGTTTCTCATACCATTCGCGAAGACGGCAAATGGATTGATTCCGGTGAAAATGATAACGCCATCGTGCAGACATTGGTCAACACACCGTCAGCCATGGGTATCTTTGGTTACTCGTTCCTGGATCAAAACGCCGATAAGATTAAAGGCGCCAATGTTGACGGTATTGAGCCGACATTTGAAAACATTGCCGGCGGCGATTACGCCATTTCGCGGTCGCTGTTTTTCTACATTAAAAAAGCGCATATTGCGGCAAATCCGGGCATCAAGGAATTCGCCCTGGAGTTCACCTCCGAGGAGTCTTGGGGCCCCGGCGGATATCTTGAAGAAATCGGATTGGTTCACTTACCGGATACAGAGCGGGCCAAATACCGCGCAGCTGTGGAAAACATGACCGCATATCAACATTAATGACCTTGCAATAACAATAACCGGGCGGCTAAATGCCGCCCGAATGGTATCCGTCTATAACAAACAGGTGAACGGGTGAATACAGTCCTGCTACTCGCGTCGATTGTCGCTGCCTTAACGGCGGCTTCTTTCGTTTTCGCCCGTCGCAAAGCGGCGGCGGATATTGCCTATGCGGGCAAAGGGGCAGGGCTCGGTTATCACTCCCAGCCCGGCTATCACGGTTGGTTCGCCGGCATTGTTTCCGGCATGGCGGCATTTCTGGTGATGATCGCCGGTATGTATTTGTCACTCAACGTTTTTTTAGTGATCGGCGTGATGATTGTCGTGGCTTTGGTCGGCAGCTTTCTGGCCGCGCGCCGGATCAGTCCTGACTTTCGGGCCAGGACCTATGTGGAATATTTCATCAAAGCCATTTTAGTATTTTGTTCCGTCGTGGCCGTTTTTACCACGATCGGCATTATTCTCTCGCTTTTGTTTGAAAGCATGCGCTTTTTCAAAGAAGTGCCGGTCCTTGATTTTCTGACGGGGATACAATGGTCGCCGCAAACGGCCATGCGTTCTGACCAAGTCGGTCAATCGGGTGCTTTCGGTGCTATCCCGGTTTTCACCGGGACCTTCCTGATTATGGCTATTGCCATTGCCGTCGCCGCGCCCATCGGTCTGATGATCGCCATTTATTTGTCCGAATATGCCGGCAAAAGAACCCGTGGTTTCGTCAAACCCGTCATTGAAATTTTGGCCGGCGTCCCGACAGTGGTCTACGGCTTCTTTGCTTTATTGACTGTGGGCCCTGCCATTCGCGCGCAGGCAGAGACGATGGGATTTTCCGTCCCGACCCAGAGCGCCATCACGGCCGGCCTGGTCATGGGCGTCATGATTATTCCGTTTGTTTCCTCTTTGTCCGATGATGTTATCAATGCGGTCCCGCAAACCATGCGCGACGGCTCTTACGCTCTGGGCGCGACAAAGTCTGAAACCATGACAAAAGTTGTCTTTGCCGGGGCTTTGCCCGGCATCATCGGCGCGCTTTTACTGGCGGTCAGCCGCGCCATTGGCGAAACCATGATTGTGGTCATGGCCGCCGGCCGCGCCGCCAATTTGACAGGTAATCCGTTTGAAGCGGTCACAACCGTGACGGTTCAGATCGTGGCCTTGCTGACCGGCGACCAGGAATTTGACAGCGCCAAAACTTTGGCAGCTTTCGCCCTCGGCCTGATGCTGTTCTTGATCACGCTGGTGCTGAACTATATCGCGCTGATCATTGTGCGTCGTTACCGCGCGAGGTATGAATAATGCCGGCTGATAATTCCATTCATTCCTCAGAGTTTGCCCTTAAACGGCTGAAAAAACGCCATGCCAAAGAACGGCGTTTTAAGGCGCTGGGCGTTTTGGCTATTACAATTGCAGTGCTGGCATTGATCTGGCTTTTGACCAGTGTCGTAGGGACCGGCCTTCAAGCTTTTAAAACCCATAATGTGAAGATCGAAGTTCAGCTGACCGAGTCCGTTTTGGACCCGCAGCAAGCCCGCGATCCGGATATGCTGCGAAAAGCCAATTACCGAAAGATTGTTCAGGACTCCCTTTACAAGAAATTCCCGGACGTCACGGACCGCAAAGCCAAGCGGGAATTATTTGATGTTGTCTCGTCGTCGGGCGCGCCCAATATGCTTCGGCAAATGGTCTATAAGGACCCGTCATTGATCGGGCAGACCATTACGGTCAAAGTTCCGGCGTCTGACGATGTGGATCAGCTTCTAAAAGGCAATATTTCCAGAGATGTGACGCAGGAACGGCGCAAAGTCTCTGACGCGCAAATTGCGTGGGTGGACCAATTAATCGATGACGGCTCTATCAAATCCGGATTCAATAAGCGCTTTTTCTTCGGCACGGACAGCCGCGATGCGGAACTGGCCGGGGTCGCCAGTGCGTTTGTCGGCTCTTTGATGACCTTATTGGTCACGGCGCTCTTGGCCATACCGATTGGGATCGGCGCTGCTATCTGGCTGGATGAGTTTGCGCCCAAAAACAGATTTGTGGATTTCATCGAGATCAATATCAACAATCTGGCGGCGGTTCCGTCCATTATCTTCGGTGTTCTGGGCCTGGCTGTGTTTATCAACTTTTTCGGCATGCCGCGATCCGCGCCCATTGTGGGCGGGTTGGTGCTCGGCTTACGGGCGTTGCCGACGGTGATTATCGCGACGCGGGCCTCTTTGATGGCCGTGCCCCCGTCCATTCGGGACGGAGCGCTCAGCGTCGGCGCTTCTCATGTGCAGTCCGTCTTTCACCACAAATTGCCGCTGGCAGGGCCCGGCATTATGACCGGCTCCATTATCGCCATGGCGCAGGCCCTTGGGGAAACCGCGCCGCTTCTGATGATCGGCATGGTCGCGTTTTTGACGGAAATCCCGAAAAACGTCACCGAGCCGGCCACAGCGCTGCCCGTTCAGATCTATCTCTGGGCCGGAAATGCGGAGCGGGCTTGGGTGGAAAAGACATCCGCCGCCATTATTATTCTTCTAATTGTCTTGGTTTTGATAAACGCATTTGCCATATGGCTGCGTAATCGCCTCGAGAAAAGATGGTAGATCCCATGCAAGACACAAATAAAATCAATCCCAAGATCAAAT
>CALJNJ010000053.1 GCA_937981945.1 uncultured Caulobacterales bacterium
GTGATGGCGACTTATAATTTTGCTATCGTATTTCTGCAAACAAAAACATATCATCCAACAATACACAAATTTTTGCTTGGCCTGTTTTGGCTGACGCCGATTGTAACCATTTTGGGGGCCTTCATTGATCCGCAATGGACAAAAAGGGCTATAATCGTCATGGTTTTGGTCGGCATTTTAGCCGGCACTTTTACGGGGCTGAAAGCCTCCCTGACACGCTTTAAAGAAGTCAGGTTTTTCATTTTTGCGTGGGTCTGCGGCGTCCTCACGGCCGGCATGATGAACATGCGCCATGTTTTTGGATTTGATATCGGGCAGGATACCGTCTTTGACAGTATTCGTATAGCAATTGTCGTCGATGCAATTATGCTGGGATTGGGAGTTGCTGAACGTTATTCTCAAATTTTGCGCTCAAGACAAAAGGCGACGGAGAACAGCCTCTTCGAGGCAAAGCGAAATCTGCAACTCAACAAACGCCTGCAAAATCTGGAAGAACAATACAGGCTGGCTGTGGAGCTGGCGGCCACAAAAGATCAGGATATTAAAAACACCATACATGACCTCCAACAACCGCTTCACGCCCTCAGGTTAAAACTGAAAAATTCAAGTTCAAGAACTTCGTCTCTTTCAGCGGCGAACGGACCAAACAATATTGATGAAACATTTTTGTATTTGGAAAACCTGATCGCCAAACAATTGCAAAATTCAGTTGAGGTTCCGGACAATTTAACAAAGAGACACAGGCCGGCACTTGCGGACGATAATTTGGATCTGCCCAGTATACTTCAATCAATCTATGAAATGTTTGCCCATGATGCGTCGGAAAAAGGCCTCGAGTTTGACTACGTTAAAACCAGTCAGGTCAGTCAAGTTGATCCTTTGGCCCTTATGCGCATTGTGATGAATTTGGTTTCGAATGCCATTAAATATACAGAATCGGGAAAAATACTATTGGGGACACGGCGAACCGGACACGGCGTCAAGATCGAAGTCCATGATACGGGCGTCGGCCTTTCAAAAGAGGAGTTTAGAGACGCGCAAAAACGTCATAAACGTTTACACAGAGGCAAGATGAACGTTGAAGGGCAAGGCTTCGGTTTGTCCATAGCCAGCGAACTGGCCAAGTCGCACGGGCTCAAGCTCTATATAAAGCCCGGCAGAAAAAACGGAACCGGAATCGTTCTGGAACTGCCGAACTAGCCGATTAAAAAATGAGCCCACTAGGGTATTTACCTGATTTCTATTCGCACAGGTTTATTCTATCATAGGCGTCCAATCCAACATTGCTGTTGGAAACGGGGCGCAGTGAGAGTGGTCACCCATGTGGCCGCTCTCATTTGATTTTAGGCACCGGTCATCTTGCCGCGAACGACAGCCCGCCAATTTCCATTGACCCGGCGGAACCTTTCCTTATGTAATTGCCTTACGATTTGCGGGAACAATCATGAGTCTTTTCAGCGCCGTCGGCCGGGAATATAAATATCTGACAGCCATGATGCGCTTGCTGCGCAAAACCAAGCCCGTCAACGCTGAATCTCCGGATCTGATCTGTGATTATATGGAGCGCTGGGTTGATAAGTTCAGCTCGAATTTAGCCTTTGTGGAAGATGATAAAAGCTTCACTTTTGCGCAAATGGATATCTATGCCAACCGGGTGGCCGGCTGGGCTATGGCCAAAAATTGTAAACCCGGCGATACGGTCGCCATTTTTGTTCAAAACAGAATGGAATATGTGGCCTTGTGGTTTGGCCTAACCAAAGCCGGCGTTGTCCCTGCGCTCATTAATTATCAATTGGTCGGGCCTGCTCTCGCTCATTGTATCAATATTTCCGGCAGCAATTTCCTAATCATGGATTCTGAACTTGTGGACGCCTTTCACAGCGCCAAGCCCGATATCACGACCGAGATCGAAGTCTTGTCTGCTTTTGGGGACGCGCCTGATTTCGAAAGCTTCGATCTGGCCATATCAGAGATCGTTCCCAATCGACCCCCGCGATCCCTAAGAGAAGGAATTTTGGCCGGCGATGAATGCATGAAAATGTATACGTCAGGCACAACCGGCATGCCGAAAGCTGCCAAGGTTACCCACGTTCGTGCTCAAAATTACATGCTGGCTTTCGGCGCAGCCGCTAAGTCCGGCCCCAAAGACCGCATGATGATGGTCTTACCGCTCTATCATGCCACCGGCGGATTGTGCGGTGTCGGCGCTGCCATCTCCAATGGCGGAGCCGTAATCGTTCGGCGTAAGTTTTCTGCCTCAAAATTCTGGGATGACTGCATCGAATATGGGGCTACCTTATTCATGTATGTCGGCGAATTGTGCCGGTTTTTACTGTCCTCGCCGCCCCATGAAAATGAGCGCAATCACAAAATTAAATGGATCATCGGCAATGGCCTCAGGCCGGAAGTCTGGCCGGGTTTTGTCAGCCGGTTTAATATCCCCCATGTGGTAGAATTTTACGGGGCCACAGAGGGCAATGTAAGCCTGATGAATGTGGACGGCCAGGTCGGCGCCGTCGGCAGAGTGCCTGACTATTTGGCCCATCGTTTTAATATTGATATCATCCGCTATGACGTAGAAACAAATTCGAACATTCGCGGCACGGATGGCTTTTGTCAGCGCGCCGATCATGACGAAGTCGGCGAGCTAATTGGCGAAATACGTCCGGATGAAGCCCGGTTTCGCTTTGACGGCTACGAAGACAAGGAAGCAACGGGTAAGAAAATACTGCGCAATGTTTTCAAAAAAGATGACGCTTGGTTTCGGACCGGCGACTTGATGAAAAGAGACGCACTGGGCTATTACTATTTCATGGACCGCGTCGGCGATACATTTCGCTGGAAGGCTGAAAATGTCGCGACGGGCGAAGTGGCCGCCGCCCTTTCAAATTTTAAGGGTATAACCCAGGCCAATGTTTACGGCGTGAAGGTTCCCGGCTATGACGGACGGGCAGGCATGGCCTCTTTAGTTTTGGAAACCGCCGCGGACCTGACCAAACTCAAAAAACATATAGACGCGTCCCTGCCCCATTATGCACGGCCGGTCTTCCTTCGAATTTCCAGCGAGTCAGAAACAACATCTACGTTCAAATTCAAGAAAACCAATTTGGTTAAAGCCGGATTTGATCCGGCGAATATTCACGAACCGCTCTATTATTCGGATCCGGATACGGGCGAATATGAACCGCTGAACGAACAAGTCTACGCCGCCATCGCGGACGGATCCAAAAGGCTCTGATGTGAATTCGGGGGAAATTTTAAAGTTTTGGTTCGAAGAGACGGCCCCGAAATTTCATTTCAATGCGACGGCTGAATTTGACGCGCTCGTGCGCGGGCAGTTTGAAGAGTTCGCCATTGATCAAGCGGCTATTGCGTCCCGGGGCAAACATCCGTGGAGCGAAAATGCGAACGACGCCCTTGCCCTCATCATCCTGCTCGATCAGTTTCCGCGGAATATGTACCGGGGAACACAGGCCGCTTTTGCATGGGACCAAGCGGCGCTCACCGCCGCAAAAACAGCGGTCAGTCATGGCCATGATCTGATGACCGATATGGCACGGCGCAGCTTTATTTATATGCCCTATATGCACAGTGAAGACCTACAGGATCAGGATCAGTGCGTGGCATTGATTGATCAGAGGCTGAATGACGAAAATACTTTGTTCCACGCCAAAGCTCATCAAAAGCTCATCCGGCAATTCGGGCGCTTCCCCCATCGCAATGAGATATTGGGAAGGACCACTACGCCCGCTGAAGCGCAATATTTGAAGGATGGCGGTTACAGTCCCTAGCCTTCCGAAGACCGGTTGTTTTTAGGCAGATACTCACTATTTCTAATTCATGAAATCACCAAAAAACATCGCAGAAGAATTGCGGTCACAAATTGACAAGCTTAAGAACGTCCGAGAGCACGTCACGAATTTCCAAATCGACAGCGTTCGGCAAAATTTCCGGCGGCTGATTAATCAGTTTGATACGCCCGGCCCGAAAATGCAGAACACAATCGATTTTAATGTTCCGGATGACCGCTATCCGATCCC
>CALJNJ010000054.1 GCA_937981945.1 uncultured Caulobacterales bacterium
GCAATCGGTGATGTGCTTTTGCTCTCCAGAGAGAGCCCGGTAAAATTTAAACTCGGCATGGGCACTTTTGCGCTCGGTCACATTTTATATCTGATCGGGTTTATTAAAATCGCCGAACATTCCGGCATCAGCCCGCTTGCTATCCTGCCGGTCTTGGCGGGTGGCCTTTATTTTTATTGGGTCAGGCCTAAGCTCCCAAAGGATATGATTATCCCGGTGGCCGCATATTCACTGATCATTATAGCCATGGTCGCGAAATCATTCAGTGCGGCGATCTTGATTGTGCCCGTCGCCGCAATTTTGTTTGCCGTATCAGATATGTTTGTGGCCAAAGACCGGTTTGTGGATGATAAGCCGTCAAATGCACTGGCGATCACCCCTCTCTATTTTGGGGCTCAGGCTTTGTTTGCGTTGTCAGCGGCGATTTAGATATCCAGCGTTTGTGACACGGGCACATGGTCGGAGGGCTTTTCTTTGACCCGCCACTGCGTGTGAATTTCAAATCCTTCACGCCCGGTTTTTTCCGCAGGGATCTTCAATGCAGGGCTGACCCAAATATGATCCAGTCTGCGGCCGCGATTAGACTTAAATACATCCCGGGCCCGATAGGACCACCAAGTATAAAGTTTTTCATCAGGCGCTCGGAACAATCGCGAAGTGTCGACAAAATCATGACTGGCCCGGAGTTTTTCCAGTGTCTCGGTTTCCAATGGGGTGTGGCTGATAACTTTTAAAAGCTGCTTGTGGGACCAAACATCATTTTCCCCGGGCGCAATATTAAAATCACCGACCAAGACTTGTTGATCATCCCCTTCGACAAAGCGCTGGGTAAAATATCCGTTCATGACCGCCAGGAAATCCAGCTTGTGCCGGAATTTATCATTCTTATCCGGATCGGCAATATCGCCGCCGGCCGGAACATAAAAATTATGAAGCTCGAAATCTTCTTTTCCGGCAATAACTTTCGTGCTCACATGGCGTGCTTGGTCCAGCGGACAAAAGCTTGTAGGCAAACGCTCCATGGGAAGCCGCGACATAGTAGCGGCGCCGTGATAGCCTTTTTGTCCCGAAACTTCGATGTTTTCATAGCCCAGGGCACGAAAGGGCTCATAGGGGAATTGATCCGGTAGGCACTTAATTTCTTGAAGCGCCAAAATATCGGGTTGGTGTTCTTTCAGGAATTCGGCAACCAGATCTTGCCGAAGCCTGACAGAATTAATGTTCCAAGTTGTGATTTTGACGCGCATGACATCTGATTACAGATGAGCCGTCTCAGCGCAACCCAAATAGACCTTACCGGCGACGGCGGCGGTCTCTGCGATCATCATCCCGGTGGATAAACAGCCGCGGATCAATATCTCCGTTATATCTGAGGTCGGACAATGCCACGCGGGTTTCACCGCCAAAACTGTCGGAAATCACCCAAGACTTAAACGCCAAGGTCTGCGGATCGAATATCATAGACATGACGCCGTCGGTTTCGCCGCTGCCGTCACGGGCCGAGACGCGAATTTCTTGAGGCGTTTTGATTAAAGCGACCACTTCGGTATCTCGGGCCAATTGAACATTTTCCCTGAGGAAGTAGTTCAGGGGCGTGGCTGATAAGGGAACGCGGTCCGTGGTTTCGAGCAATTTATCATGCTGAACCATGGTCACACCGTCAGACACCACCAAAAGCGGATTGGGGTCATCATATTCAAACCTCATACGTCCCGGGCGGGATAAGAAGATCGTCCCGGTATCGATTTTTCCGTCAGGACTATATTGGGTAAACCGCCCTTCAAAAGTGGTAATTGAGTTTAAAGCGCCGTCAATACGGGCTAAATCGGCGGTTACGTTTTGTGGGTCTGAAAAAGCCGTATAGGCGGGCTGCGCAGGCTGAAAAGCTTGGCCTGTTTGCCCGATGGCAATTGTTCCGAAAGCAAGAGCCGCCATAGCGGTTCCGGCCAGAAGAATTTTGTTTTTGGTTTTCATAGCAACCTCACTTGTTCCTTTTCTATATAGGAAACCGGGCTTTAATCCGTGCTGAACAAAAAGGGGTTTTTTCATTAAAATTCGTCCATGAAAAATCGACTGATTTCAACGGTTTGTCAATAAACTCTGTTTGTGCTATAGGGTCTATATCAAACGGGCGCGTATTGAGGGGGACTTTACCAAAGAGGGTGAGGACCCATGTCATTATTCAGTATTCGCCCCGGAATCGAGGCGGCTGACATAGAAAATTACGAAGCAAGTGGTTTACCCTTAGAAGCGCACTTTCATGCGGTTTGCGCAGCTGTGGCCGCAGACTATGTCAAATTGATCAAAGACAGTGTTTTACCCGCTATTGGTGCGGACAAGGATTTTTCCGTGCGCGACATGCAGGTATTATCCTATGTTAATGAGTCCGCGACGCCCATAACAGCCGCCGATATAGTCAAAATCTCAGGTCTTGATCCGGCGACCGTGACCAGATCCGTGCGGTCACTATCTAACAAAGATTATCTGACGACCCTGCCCAATGAAAAGGATTCCCGCAGCCGAATTCTTGTTCTGACAAAGACAGGTGAAGATTTAGCAGAGAAATATGCTCAAGAGTGCCGCGAAATATTTCTGACCGGCAACACTTTGCCTGCCGGCGAGGCCCAGCTTATGGCGCGGGTTTTAGAGGCCCTTCGGAAACGGGCCTCCCGCCTTAAAAATACACGCCGTTAATTTCCGATAATCAGATCGTGAATTTTGTTTTCGGGTCGCGCGCCATAATGCGAGATCACTTCGGCTGCGCAGCGGCTGCCTAAATAACCGGCTGAAGCCCAGTCCATGCCCATAACGTGACCGGCCAAGGCGCCGGCGGCGTATTGGTCACCTGCGCCGGTGGTGTCCATAACGCGATCAACGGCGACAACGGGCACTTTTGACACTTTATCACCGTCAATAATAACGGAGCCTTTTTCGCTGCGGGTAATACAGGCGACGCGGCATTCATTTTTCAAGCTTGCCACAGCATTGTCAAAATTGTCGGTTTCATAGAGCGATAAGAGCTCTGATTCATTGGCAAACAGAATATCAATGTGGTTTTTGATCAAGTGACGGAAACTATCGCGGTGGCGATCTACACAAAATGTATCCGACAGAGTTAAAGACACTTTTCGATCCGCCGCTTTGGCGATTTCTGATGCTTTAACAAAAGCGGCCTTTGCCGGCTCACTATCAAACAAATATCCTTCCAGATAAGTGATAGCAGCAGATTGGACTTGAGCTTTGTTGATGTCCGCCGGACCAAATTTAACGGACGCGCCTAAAAATGTGCTCATGGAGCGTTCGCCGTCAGGCGTCACCGCGATCAAACAGCGGGCTGTTGCATCTTGACCTTTAAGGCGGCCGGTATTGTACTCAACACCCGCGGATTTCATGCCGGATGCAAATCTGTTGCCCAGAGCGTCATCAGCCACCTTACCCGCGTAACCGCTGCGAACACCAAGTTCGGACAAACCGACAATTGTGTTGGCCGCAGAGCCGCCGGCAACTTCGCGAGCCGCGCCTTCATCCGACAATTTATTGTGTAAATCCAAAGCCCGGTTTTCATCGATGAGGGTCATCGCGCCCTTTTCAACCGTGTTGAGCGTTAAGAACGCATCGGAGACCGGAACGATAACGTCCATAATGGCATTTCCGATTCCCAAAACATCATACTTAGCAGGCATAAATTTTTCCTCTTGATCTTGTGCCGCGCCGTTAAAACACTATTGGTCTTTTTGCAACGTCAAATGCAGAAGAGAATATGACCAAAAATATCGGCATACTGGTTTCAGATAATATGGTGCCCGGAAACGAAGGGGCTCGGGAAGATCTTTTTGAACTTGAAGAGCAAATGGCCAAAATAGAGCCTGCCTTTCAGAAATTTGGTATGGCGACACAGATTATCAGATGGCGGGAGGCCGCTGCGAAGGCCGAGGGATTTGACGCCTATCTGCCCCTTTTTGTTTGGGACTATTTTGACGGTAACCAAGAAGCGTTTTTATCGGAAATGGCAAAAGCCTCGCAGCAGACCCGATTGTTCAATCCCTTTGATGTTTTGAAATGGAATTCTGAAAAGACCTATTTGGACGAGCTCGACAGCAGCGGCGCTCCCGTCATTCAAACCCTGTATCTGGAGCGCGTTACGCAAAGCGGTATTCAAAATGCTTTTGAGACCTTGGGCGCCGACAAAATCGTCATTAAGCCCGTTATTGGCGGCGGCGCCTGGCGACAAGTTCTTTTAGCTAGACATGACCCGATGCCGCCCAAAGAAGAGCTGCCCCCCGAAGGCGCTATGGTTCAAGCGTTTTTGCCGAGCGTCCAAGCCGAAGGCGAATATTCCTTTTTATATTTCGGCGGGAATTTTTCTCATGCAGCGCTCAAGCGCGCGAAATCCGGTGACTACCGGATCCAATCCATCTATGGCGGCACGGAAGAAACTTACAGCCCGTCCCCCGAAGAACTGGATGATGCCCGACAAATTTTGGATACGCTGGATTTCACGCCGCTTTACGCAAGGGTGGATTTACTGCGCGGCAATGATGGCGGTCTCAAGCTTATTGAGCTGGAGCTTCTGGAGCCCTATTTATATTTAACGCACGCCCCGGGCGAAGGCGGCGACAATGAAGGCGCGCTGAAACTGGCCGAAGCCCTTCTAAGTCGGCTGGACTAATCGACCGCCGGAGTTTTGTCTTTGAATTTGCAAATCTCGCTGATGACACAGTTAAAGCATTTGGGCTTTCGCGCCACGCACACATATCGCCCGTGCAGGATGAGCCAGTGATGGGCATGCAGCATATACTCGTCGGGCGTAACCTTTAACAGATTTAGCTCGACTTCCAGCGGGTTTTTACCGGGCGCCATACCCGTTCGGTTCGACACACGAAAAATATGTGTATCCACGGCCATGGTCGGTTGGTTATAGGCTTCATTTAAGACCACATTTGCCGTCTTTCGGCCAACACCCGGCAGCCGCTCCAGCTCTTCACGGGTTTGCGGAACTTCGCTGCCAAATTCGTCAATCAACATTTGGGACAGCTTGATAACGTTTTTGGCCTTGGTTCTGAACAGGCCTATTGTTTTGACGTAGTCCCTAACTTTGTCTTCGCCAAGCGCCACCATTTTCTCCGGCGTATCGGCGGCTTCGAACAAAGCTTTTGTGGCCTTATTGACGCCCACATCCGTCGCCTGCGCTGATAAAGCGACAGCGACGACCAAAGTATAGGGATTGGAATAATTCAGTTCTGTCCGGGGAGCCGGGTCCAGCTTTGCCAGTTCCTTATATATATCCGCAATTTTATCGCGCGTCAGTTTGGGCCGCGGCAGTTTCTTCTTGGTTGTTTTTTTGGCCATTCGGATCAGCGCTTGGATTTAATCCGGCTTAACATTTGACCGATCATTTTATCGGCCAGTGAGGACGCCGGCTCGGCAATCAAATGACCTTTGGCGTCAAAAGCCTTGCCCGCACCGCCGCAGCCGGCTTGCGCAGGCACCAGATCGGCGCCCAATCGCATAAGGATAAACTGAACCTGGCGCATGACCATTATTCCGCTCATGGGGCCGGGTGTGCAGGCAGCAATCCCGTAAACTTTTCCGGCAATATGGCCGGTCTCAACCGTACTGGTCCAATCAATGGCGTTTTTAAGAACGGGCGGCAGACCACCATTATATTCCGGCGAAACAACAATAATGCCATCAAAGCTTTTCATTCGGGTAATCAGTTTTCTGACTTCCGGAGGCGTTTTCAAATCACCATGATAAAGCGGCAAATCATACGTTCCCAAATTGATCTCGCCGGTTTTACCGCCGGCCTGTTTGACCTTTTTTTGCAAGGCTTTGGAGAGCTGTTGATTGATGGAGCCGGTCCTTAAGGACCCGCATAAAAAGCCGATGCGCGGCGGAGTTTTAGCCATGAGATATTCCTGTGATTCAGCGCACTATAAAATGGGCGGTTTGCAAAGCAAGGGGGTTCATTTGAGGCCTGTGGATTAGCCGTTTTTCAAAAACACATACCACGCCCCGGTTCCGCCGTGGCGTATATGGGCCGGCGCAAATTCTGATATGACGGGCCTGATATCCGGATGTTCGAGCCAGCCTGGGAGCGACCTGCGCAAAACGCCCTGCCCGCGAAGGCCTTTACCGGTCACCACTAAAACACAGGACATATTGCGATTATAGGACCGGATGATGGCGCGGCGCAGTGCCTTGGAAGCTTGTTGAGACGTCATATCATGAAGATCAATTTTGGCCCCAATATCTATTTTTCCGCGTCTGGTTTTTTTATCCGCGCGAATATTGGGGCGCCCGGGATTGCCGGGCTTCGCAATCAATTGCTCCGGCGGCAATCTGAGAAGGGTTTCAAAACTTTCAACTTGGCCGGGTCGTGAGCTTCCCTTTTTCAGAGGCGCAACCGTCCGAGACACACGGCGCCAAATGATTTTATCGTCATCATTATCGGAATTCCGTGTCATGGCCCGGCCTCGGAAACGGTCTTCGGCGCAGCCTTCCCCTGCTGCGCAAGCCAAATAGCGACCAGGATCAAAGCGGCGCCGCCGGCTTGTAATCCCGCCAGCGGCTCATTGAATAAGCCCCATGCAATACCTGCAGCCACAACGGGCTGCACGGCAACCATGACGCCTGCAATCGCAGCCGGCGTTTTCCCAAGTCCGATAATGATAAGTCCCTGACCCATAACCTGAACAATTATGGCCAAAAACAAAGGCGCTTTCAAACCCGAAATATCACTCGGCATAAAAGCTTCACCGGAAAATTTAACCCATAAAGCCCCGACAAAAAGTTCGGTCAAAGTCAGCCAAAAAATGGTTTCTATTCCGCTTAAAGATCGGCGCGCCATTTTGGAGCAAATCAGATAAGCCGACACTAAAGCCGCCGCCGCCAGTGACAATAAATCGCCTCGGAGCACACCCTTACTGCCGTCTCCCCCGCCCAGAGAAAGGCCTGCCGCCCCAATGACCGCCAGTAAAACCGCCAGAAACCAAATAGGCGCCGGGCGCTCTTTCAGAATCAGCCAAGCCAGAAATCCAACACCAATATTTCCCAAACTCACTATAAATGTGGCATTGGCAACGGTTGTAATTGCCAGGCCCCAATGCCAAAGCGCGATATCGCAAGCAAAAAATATTCCGGCTAATATAACGATTTTGTTGGGTTTTTTCGGCAAGCGTTTTTGAATAACCAGAACCAAGACCAACAAGATGGGTAAGGCCAGCAAATAACGCCAAAACGCGATAGCTTGCGGCCCCAGATCCCCCAGACCCAACCTTAGCCCGATGGGTGCAAAGCCAATACAAACACCGCCCGCTAAAACCGTTAGAGGGCCTGCCAGTTTATGATTGCTCATGCGCGTCATAA
>CALJNJ010000055.1 GCA_937981945.1 uncultured Caulobacterales bacterium
GCGCTTCCAAACGCGGATTTGTTCCGATGAGTAAAATGGCGTCCGCCTCTTCCAATCCCGCAATGGTCGAATTGAAAATATAAGACCCGCGGTCTTTGTGGCTGATCTTCGAGCCGTCTTGGCGGCATTCCAGGCTCTTAATCCCAAGCCCGTCCATCAAATCCTTCAGCGCTTTCATGCTTTCGGCGTCGCAAAGGTCGCCGGCAATCGCCGCGATTTTTTCAGGATCGCCTGAGAGTTTTTCCGCCGCCAGAGCCAAGGCTTCATCCCAACCGGCCGGCGTTAACTTACCGTTTTTCCGAATATAGGGCTGATCCAAACGCTGACGGGATAAACCGTCCCATACAAAACGGGTCTTGTCAGATATCCACTCTTCATTGATCTCTTCATTGATAACGGGCAGAATTCTGAGAACGCGGCCGGTTCGCGCATCAACCCTAATGTTCGATCCTACAGCGTCCATAACATCAACGCTTTCAACGCCTTCCAGCTCCCACGGGCGGGCATTAAAAGCATAAGGTTTCGATGTCAGCGCACCAACCGGACACAGATCGATAACATTACCTGACATTTCCGATGTCAGAGACTGCTCAAGATAAGTGGTAATTTCAGCATCTTCGCCCCGTGAGGCCAAGCCGATTTCCTGAACGCCTGCAACCTCGGTAATAAACCGAACGCAGCGCGTACACTGAATGCAGCGCGTCATTACCGTATTGACGAGCGGACCCATAAATTTGTCGTCGACCGCTCTTTTGTTCTCTTCGAACCGTGAGGTATCCCGGCCATAAGCCATGGCTTGGTCCTGCAAATCACACTCACCGCCCTGATCGCAAATCGGGCAATCCAGCGGATGGTTGATCAAAAGGAATTCCATCACCCCTTCACGGGCTTTCTTGACGGTTTCGGAATTGGTTCGAATATTTGCCGGTGTCCCATCGCGGTTAGGCCGCATATCCTTCACCTGTAAAGCACATGAAGCTTGTGGTTTAGGTGCACCGACCCATTCCACCAGACACATACGGCAGTTTCCGGCGATTGACAGCCGCTCATGATAACAAAACCGCGGAATTTCCGCGCCCGCTTCTTCACACGCCTGCATCAGCGTGTATTCACCGGGCATTTCGTACTCGGTACCGTCAATATTGATTTTGCGAAGATCAGACATTCAAATTTCCTAAAACCAGGCTCGGTCCCCGGCGACATATTGCTCATGGAATTCGTCTTCGGATTTCACCAAGTAAATAATGAACTCGATAAAAGCCACGATACACATGGCGATTCCGGGTAAAACCAATATCCATCCGATTGTTCCGCAAAGCAGCATAATTATTCCGGCGTTGTTCTTTCCCAAATAGAATTTGTGAATTCCCCAAACGCCCAAAACAATCGCGAGAATTGCCGCAATCCATTTGTTTTTGTCTTCGGACGATCCCGTCAAAGCCGGAAAAATTTCAATGGCAACAACACCTTCCGGGTCCGTATCGAAATCAACACGCCCGCCAACTCTTAGGCGCCCCGGCGCCCCTTTAAACTCAGACGCCATGAATTTATAACGACGCCCGTCATCACCCGAGATAGTCCCGACTTGTCGGTCTGCCTCAAAATTCAATATCTTGCCTTCCATACTCCCCTCCTATTCCGCAGCTTCGACTGACGGGACGAAAACAGGCTTCCCGGCGCGGTAATTGTCGATGCGCTCTTCAATCTCATGACGGAAATGACGAATGAGACCTTGGATCGGCCACGCGGCCGCATCACCCAGGGCACAGATCGTGTGTCCCTCTACCTGTTTGGTGACCCCAAGGAGCATATCGATTTCTTTGGTTTCAGCTTCGCCGCGAACCATGCGCTCCATGACACGCCACATCCAGCCGGTGCCTTCGCGGCACGGCGTACATTGACCGCAGCTTTCATGTTTATAGAAATATGACAGGCGCGCGATGGCTTTGACCACATCAGTTGATTTATCCATCACGATAACAGCCGCCGTTCCGAGACCGGATTTATGTTCCCGTAAAGCGTCAAAATCCATCAGAACCGTATCGCAAATCTCTTTCGGCAAGAGCGGCACAGATGATCCGCCTGGAATAATGGCCTTCAGATTATCCCAACCGCCGCGGACGCCGCCGGCGTGCTCTTCGATTAAAGTTCTGAGCGGAATGGACAGCGCTTCTTCCACATTACAGGGCTTGTTGACATGTCCTGAAATTGAGAAAACCTTTGTTCCTTTATTATTATCCCGGCCAAATTGCGTCCACCATTCCACACCACGGCGCAAAATGGTCGGTACGACGGCAATTGATTCCACATTATTGACGGTTGTCGGGCAACCGTAGAGACCGGCATTAGCGGGAAATGGCGGTTTTAATCTTGGCTGGCCCTTTTTGCCCTCAAGGCTTTCCAGAAGGGCTGTTTCCTCGCCGCAAATATAAGCCCCGGCACCATGATGGACAAAAATGTCAAAATCCCAGCCGGAACCGCTGGCATTTTTGCCGACTAAACCCGCCGCATAAGCTTCATCGATTGCAGCCTGCAATCTTTGTCTCTCTAAAATATACTCACCGCGAAGATAGATATAGCAAGCATGGGCGCGCATGGCGAAAGACGCAATCAAACACCCCTCAATCAATAAATGCGGATCATGACGCATCATCTCGCGATCTTTACACGTTCCCGGCTCTGACTCATCGGCATTCACGACCAAATAGTGAGGGCGATTACCAACCTCTTTAGGCATGAATGACCATTTTAATCCGGTCGGGAACCCGGCGCCGCCGCGTCCGCGAAGCCCCGAGGCTTTGACTTGATCAACAACCCAGTCATGCCCCTGCTCAATCATTTCTTTTGTACCGAGCCAAGCGCCGCGTCTTTTCGCGCCTTCGAGTCGCCAGTCATCCAATCCGTAAAGGTTGGTAAAGATGCGGTCTTTATCCTGAAGAAGCTGTACCATCTACTTACCCTTCTTCGCTAAAGACTTGGCCTGTTTGACCCATTCATCCCGCTTGATGCGCCCGGGAATGGAGTCGATCAGCTCTTCGACCATTTTTATATCAGCGGCTTTCCAGGCACCGATTTGGCGGAAGTAGTAAATTCCTTTGGAATTCAAATCACCTTCAAATTTCGGCCCTAT
>CALJNJ010000056.1 GCA_937981945.1 uncultured Caulobacterales bacterium
AGAGATAAAATGCGGCACATCGGATAATCCCCGCCGCACGGCCATTTCCTATATTCAGCAGCACGCAATTGGCGCCTGCGGAGATTATCAACAATGCCAAGGCGGTGCGTGGCTCCCGCCGGGGGCGAAATGCCCGATCTATATGAGTTGTTGGGACGGCACGATCCCGAACCGGCGTGA
The DNA here is from genome assembly GCA_937981945.1 of uncultured Caulobacterales bacterium. GTDB lineage: Bacteria > Pseudomonadota > Alphaproteobacteria > Caulobacterales > Maricaulaceae > JACOMS01. The sequence goes on from CALJNJ010000056.1 coordinate 181, forward strand.
TCCCTGCAATAAATCCTGTCCGCCCTCTCCCCAACCTTGAAGATGTGGCCTCTCAATGGGACATGACAAAGGGTTTTAGAATTTTAAAACTCTGATATATTGATCCCATGAAAAAATTGTTTGCTACCTCTCTTGCTTTGCTTCTCACCGCCCAATTAGCAGATACAGTTCCGCTTCGCATTTTCTTAACCTTGGACTTTAAATCCTTGGCAAGACCGCTCCGGTAGTCTCCTGCGCGAAAGCGAAGGGGCATATGTCGGATCAAGACCAAACAAATGAAGACCGGATTGCGCGCCAAAGAGCGCTCGGTATTTCGCAGAGCTTGGTCGGCTTGATGGGCGTCGCCGGTATGGCCGCCATGTATATGGCCTTTTCGAGCACCGGGTCCGGTTTTAGCCGGGTCGCCTGTGAGATCGCGCCGCCGGTCCCCGACACATCGCCGCTCGCCTCACGGTTTATCGCCGTTCTGATATTCTCCCTCCCCATGTGGGCCGGATTATTTTTATCGGAAATGAAAGCGCGGCGTTACCGATATTGGTTTTACGGATTTGCCGGGCTCTATACTGTTTTGGCCTGTCTGTTTATTCATGGCGCCACAAGCACATTTAGGAAATTTAGTGATTATTGCGGGCCGGAATTTCCGGAAATTTCTGCGCTCTCGGCCCTCAAGGGCGGCGCGATATTGGCGCTGATCACCGGGATAATCTTGGCGGTTTTATTCGGCGTAACTTATGTCATCAAACGTAAAACCGCCGGGACTCGCTTTGCCGGTTTTTTCACCCCGAGGATTGCCAAGGGCTTATTCGGGGCGGCAATTATTGCGGCCTCCGGCGCCGGCCTCGCCAAACGCGACGCGGGTAACAAAAAGACAGTTCAAAATGCCAATGATCAAATCGTGCTTATGGCCATGGTAAAACACCAAGAAAATGTCAGAAAAAACCCCGCGCTTTTATTGTCAGGCGCATCGGATCTGGAACAGCACGTCCGGAGCCGCGCCAAACGGGAAAAGAGGTTTGAACTGCGAGATATCCGCATAGAGGATGAGCACTTACATGTGAGTATAGCCGGCCGTTTGCCGCTGCTGCCGGGCAGTTTGTGGAAGCGGGATTACAATACCTCCGCCGCCATTATAATTCCGCGACCGAATTGCGAGACGACAGAGGCCCACGGCATGGATGTTCCCTGCGTGGAGCCATTAAGCCCGATCGCCGGATAAGTCTTTGTGATTCCCTCCTTTTACGCGAAGGCGTGGGTTGGAGTTCTCATATTTCTGTCATCCCGCACGTGATGCGGGACCTCTATTCCCCCGCACCTCCAACCGACCTTTTCCCTTGCTAAGGGATAGAATAAGGCGCATAGGCGTATCAGGCGAGCCAAGCTATTTTGGCTGGCAAAGCGGCCGGATTTAACGCCGCTGGAAAGATCCCAACATGTTACCATTTTACCGCGCAGCGATAGCTGCGAGCGCGGCGCTTGTACTTTCGGCCTGCGCGAGCGTCAAAACGACTGAGACTGCCCTGTCTGAAGCGTCAAAGGCTGAAACGTCAATGTCTGAAACGTCAATGTCTGAAACGTCTGTGACGGAGACGATTCCGTCACCCGAAGCGATCATGACCGACACGGGCAATGACCCCATGCCCGCCGCCGCAGAAACGCTTTTATACGGCGCCATGACCAAATGGGAGCTGCAAACATTCATAGAGGTCGTCCAAAGCGCCGATTTCTCGGCCGTGCTCGAAGCCGACGGCCCGGTAACCGTATTTGCTCCGAATAATGACGCCTTTGGCTATGCTAAAATCGGCGCGGGCGCGGATGTGCCTTTTATCCTTAACGGGCATATTGTGCCCGGCGCTCTGGATGCCAAAGCTTTGATGGCGGCCGTGGCCGAGAACGGCGCGCCCATCACGCTGACCAGCTTGTCCGGAGCCGATCTGACAGTCTATGTGATGGACGGCAAGGTCAAAGTCGCCGGACCGGGCGGCACGCTCGCCACGGTGACACAGGCGGACATGCTGCAATCCAATGGCGTCATGCATCAGATCAGCTCTGTGTTATTGCCTTAACGATCCCAAGCGTGAATAGCGGTTAACGCCGCTATTCAATTTCTACTGATTGCCCGGTCTTAAATCAGACCGCCAATTCATAATAGGTCACCCAATCCCGGGGAAATATTTCCGGTAATAGTCCATTACCTCTTCAGTAATGGGGACCTCATAGAACACGCCTGAAATGGGTAGGATGATGGCCAGGGCGGTGATGACGCCGAGCACAGGCAGTAATTTTTCCAGCCACGCCATCCGGCCCTTAAAACCACCATGCACAGCGCAGGCAAAGTGGACAAAGACCGCCATAATGGCGGCGAAATAATAGGGCCAGAAAACGAATTTAACGGGCGTAATTCCCATACTGCCGGCGGCCCAGTAAAAATCCGTCTCCAAGCCGAAAATGTGATGGGTAAAA
>CALJNJ010000057.1 GCA_937981945.1 uncultured Caulobacterales bacterium
TTCATGTCCCCTTGTCTCTCATATTTGAGCACATATTGCACGGCCCGCGAACACAGCACACATTCGCTGTCAAAGACATAAATCGGGCCTTTGGGAAGATCATCCATAATCTGTATATAAGGATATTCCCCTGCATTTCCATGAGCTTCCTTGACTCCTTTGCCGCGGTCTGATTTTCCTTACCTATAAAACAAGTTGCATATGGGGAGACCGGCATGAGTTACGCCGTCGAAGATTGGGTCAAACATTACGCCGCCGGCACGCCCGATAAAATTGCCATGCGGGAAATCCCCAGCGGGCGGAGTTTTACCTACGCGCAAATGCATGAACGTGTGGGGCAATGCGCCGGAATGCTGCGGGCCATGGGCGTCGGAAAAGGCGACCGGGTCGGTTACCTGACTTTAAACACAACGGATACTATGGAATTGGTTTTCGCCTGTTGGCGCATCGGCGCGATCGCCCTGGCCCTTAATTTCAGACTGACGCCGCCCGAGCTCAAATTTATTCTGGAAAATGCCGAGGCAAAAATTTGCTTGGTGGACGCGCCTTTTGCACCGCTCAAAGAAGCCCTCGACGGCAATTGTTGCGTCGAACAATGGATCATGACGGACGGCATGGGCGGCAAAAGCGAATATGAATCAGAAATGGCAAAAGCCAAGCCTGTCTACGACATGGTTGAGCAAAATCTCGAGGACCAATGTCTTCTTATGTATTCTTCAGGCACGACCGGAACACCCAAAGGCGTTATCATCACTCATGGCATGATCTATTTTGGGATTGCCTCCGGCGTTGCCGCGACGGGAACATTGTCTGACAATGTCAGTTTATCCAACATGCCTATTTTCCACATCGGCGCCCTAAATGTGACAGCTGTCCCGGCCATTTGGTATGGCTCCACCACAATCATGCAGCGCATGTTTGATCCCCTTACAACCCTAAACGCCATTAATGATCCGGAACTAGGCGTGACGACGCTCTTCATGGTTCCCGCCGCATACAATGCCATCAAAGCATTACCGGGCGTAGATGAGGTCGATTTTTCACGGCTTAAAATCGCGCTTTGCGGCGCTGAAGCGGTGCCGGTTCCATTGTGCGAATGGTGGCTGGACAAAGGTGTGATGATCCAGGAAGGCTACGGAATGACGGAAACGGCGGCGGTTGGCAGTCTGTTGACCAAAGAACACATTCCCCGCAAGACCGGATCTTGCGGACGCGCCGGCATGCATTCACAGATTAGAATCGTGGATGACGGCGGGAATAATTGCGCCCCGAATGTGCCGGGCGAAATCTGGTTCAAAGGTGCCTGCATCACCCCGGGTTACTGGCGACGGCCTGATGCCAACGCCGAAAGTTTTGTCGACGGCTGGTTTCGATCCGGCGACATTGGCCGCATGGATGACGAAGGCTTTCTTTATATCGAAGACCGGGTCAAAGACATGTATATTTCAGGCGGTGAAAACGTTTATCCGGCCGAGATCGAAAATGCGCTCTATCAAATGGAACAGATCGCGGAGGTTGCTGTCATCGGCGTTCCGGATCAAAAATTCGGAGAAACCGGCTGCGCCTATGTGGTCCTCAAAGACGGTTGTGAATTGGAGCTCGGCGACTTGCAGGGGCATGTTTCTGACAAGCTCGCCAAGTTTAAACATCCCAATCATATCAGGTTTTTGGACGAACTCCCGCGAACAGCCTCGGGCAAGGTTCAGAAGTTCATTCTGCGTGAGAATTTCTCGCCGGACTAAATTTAAATATCTGAATATTCCCGTCATTTACCGATTTGAGTTCCAGTAAATATGACGGGATTTCACCAGAATACAATTTCGCCATGAGCCCGTCCGGGCTTTGGCGGCGTCTGATTTGGGTTTCTGCAGAACCGGCACAATAGAAGACATAATCGATATCGTTGTCTTTCAAATAGTCAAAAGCAACATGTTCGGTTGATGTGTAAATTTTGATATTTGCTAAAATTCCCGCAAAGTTACGGTGATAATTACCCGTCAAAGAATTGTGGTCCGTATGCAGCAATAATAGCGGTGCACCATTACTGTCGATCACGAAACGCCCTGACGGTAATTCATTGATAGCGTCCATGGTTTTCGGTCCAAAGCAATTATTGTCCCGCTTTTGCGATTCCGCATTTGCTTGCGTTTTTTCGGCCGAAAACAACATGCCGGGAACGCCCCATATACCCGGAAAGGTTGTGGCCAGGACAGCGATGTATAACAGGCTTCTTTGACCGTTCCGCCGTATGCCCGAATATAGGTCATATATCAAAACCGCCAGAACCGGGATGGCGAGAATTTGCGCAAACGGATAAAATCGAATTTGATAAACCGTCATGACGATTGCCGTCAAAATAAGCCCCAGCATAAACCCATGCCGCACTTTGTTCGGGCCTCGCCTGAGCGCGAAAATCGCAGTTATCGCCGCCGTCAAAGCAGCTCCGATAGCGGGTGGTCCGTAGACCCAAAAATTATCCGTTGAAAATATTGAAACTGCTTCAGTAACTTCAGCGAGCCACATAGTTTTTACATCTTCCGGCAAACTATTGAGCGGATTTCCCAAACACTCGGGCGCTGCCGTGAATATAGTCGCGAAACATAAAATGCCGATTCCCATCAAACTCAATGCGCGGGCTCCTACGCTCTTATTTGAAGTTATCAAGGCCATGGCAGCCAGGCCGAGACCGCCCGTAAGTGCGGCCAAAACAGTAACAGCCGAAAAACTGTCGCAATGGAATTGGGAATAATTGGCGGGTGACGTCAGTCCAATAAAAAGCAGCAAAGTAACAGCGGCTAACCCCAACCCAAATCCCGTAGCGGCCGGACGAC
>CALJNJ010000058.1 GCA_937981945.1 uncultured Caulobacterales bacterium
CAATATTAGAAATTTGGCCGTCGATCTCCCGGTAGAAATTCCAATTTCGCAAAGTGCGGCGGTTTCTGTCGTCACTGAAAAAACAAGTCGTGAAACGGAAACCGGGCTCAATGTCTTACTCAATGCCCACGTCATGAACCCGACCGATCAACCGATTGAAGCGGAGATTGAGTTTTGGAGTGATAAACTCCGATATGATCATATCACCCATGAAAGCCAGCTCCGAAAACCTGAAACGATTATCCCAACCTACCGGTTTTCCGTTGCGCCCGAAGCGCGTGAACTCTTGACCGTTGAAATTCCCGTATTTGAACGAGCCGTCTATCGACATGAACCGATCCGGTATTTAGACGACGAAAAATTTGTATCTTTTGAAACCGATGTTCCGAACAGTGAATTCCTACTCAAGGGTGATCTCGGGGCCTTAAGCTGGACCGGTAATTTGGCATCCGATTCGAAAATCAAACCTTTAAAGATAAAGTCGGAGATTGTGGAGCGTTCAACACAGGTCGATGAAAACAATATTGAAAAGACAATCTTTGATGAGAAAATCACCATCCTAAATCCGACAAATCGGGATCGCGAAATTAGATTGACCTATGGAGGGCGCAGTTTCGAACGCCTGAGTTCAAACGTCGAACCGGATGAAAACTCCGGATTGCAATGGACCTTTGTCATTCCGGCAAACGGTCAGACAGAGCTGCGCCTCAAAACTCTGGGGAACCACGGAATATAGTCGCCGACAAAAAAACGGGCGCATATGAGTGCGCCCGAGTTGGAGGGGAATTCGGATAACATACCTTATTCCCCAAATGTCGTCGTGACTCCTATCACGATAGTGTGGTTTTATTCTGCCGGCGCAGATTGCAGCTGGATGTAGTTTTGCAGACCCATTTGCTTGATCATTTCCTGTTGGGTTTCGATCCAGTCCACATGTTCTTCTTCATTGGTCAGAATTTTCTGTAACAGGTCGCGGGTGACGTAATCGCGGGCTTTTTCACAATGCTCCACCCCGTCGCGCAGAAGAGGGATGGCGTCATGCTCAAGAGCTAAATCGCACTCTAAAATCTCAGTGACATTTTCGCCGATGCGAAGCTTGCCCAGATCCTGCAAATTGGGCAGGCCGCCCAAGAATAAAATACGCTCAATAATTTCGTCGGCGTGCTCCATCTCTTCAATGGATTCCTGATACTCTTTTTCGGCCAGCTTGGAGATACCCCAATCTTTGAGCATGCGCGAATGCAGGAAATATTGATTAATGGCAGTCAGCTCATTTTTCAGAGCCTTGTTTAAATAGGTAATAACTTCCGGATTGTCTCTCATGTCCCGACTCCTTTTTTTCTAGAAGACAAAAGGAATGCCCGTCCGTCAATCAAAATAGCGGCGACTCATTCGCAGTTGCGCAATTTATTGCGCCCTTGCAAATCATGTGCAGAAAATAGGCTTATTCAGCGGCTTCCAGCTGTGCCGGGTTCACGCTCAGAAGGGCCAGGCGATCTTCGATCGACTCACGGCATTGGCCGCAATTAAAAGCTTTGCCGCAATGACTCTGAACCTGATCGGCGCTTTTAGCCCCGCAGGCGGCCGCTTTGTCGACAGCGGCAGTATTGATATTATTGCAGATGCAATGGATCATAGTGACGATTTACTGCAATTGAGAATGATTGTCAATTGTAAGAGGCAGTGAGTTTGCGAACAGGGTTAATATAGAGTAAAGGGCAGTAAGGGGAGCCGAATGGTTGCGTTGAACAAGTTGAAAATCGCCGTTTTTGGGGCAGGGTCCATTGGGTGTTATTTGGGCGGCTATCTGCAATCCGCGGGGGCGCCGGTTACCTTTATCGGTCGAGAGCGGGTTAAATGGGATCTTGATCTTAAAGGTTTGATCCTGACACATTATCGCCGCCCGTCTATTGAACTGGCGCGTTCCAATGTTCATTACAGCCTTAATCCGGCGGATATGGCTCAGGCTGACGTAATTTTGGTTTGTGTCAAATCCCAGGACACGGCGCAGGCAGCAGACTTGATTTTGGAGCATGTGTCCCCCCAAGCTTTGATTGTAAGTTTCCAAAACGGCATCGGTAACGCTGATTTAATCGCCCGAATGACCGGACGGAAAGCCTTGGCAGCTATCGTACCGTTTAACGTTACGCCCGTAAGGCGCGGTGAGCTTCATTGCGGGACGGAAGGCGATTTAATCATTCAGCAGGATAATGACCCCGGACTGGCTGCATTGATCAAGGGGTTTCGCAAATCAAAGATGGGGGCAAAAACCGTCTCACGGATTGCGGACTATCAATGGGGAAAATTACTGGTCAATCTCAATAATGCGCTCAGTGCGCTTTCCGGTGGGACGCTCAGAGCGGGCCTGTCCCAAAAGGCTTATCGCGCAGTTCTGGCCGATATGATGGAAGAGGGGTTGAGTGTTTGTAAAACGGCCGGAATATCGCCCAAAAACTTTGGCAAAACATCTATCGCGCGAACCATAAAGATCCTGCGTTTGCCCAATATGATGTTTGATCCCGTCATGAATGCGATTCTGAAAATTGACGAAAGTGCGCGCTCATCCATGCTTGATGATTTAGAAGGCGGCAAGGGGAGCGAAGTGGATTACTTGCAGGGCGCTATTGTTGATTTGGCCGCGTCAACCGGCCAATCCGCGCCGATCAACCAAATTATACTCAATGAAGTCCACCGGGCCTTTCAGAACGCGCACTCGCCCTTAATGAGCGGCGCCGATATGCAGGCCTTAATAGAGGACCTTTAACTAAGGGCGTCTTTAAGCGGCTCTTCCTGCGGCATGCCGATCGCATGAAAACCACCATCGACGTGATGGGTTTCGCCGGTACAGGACAGGCCTAAATCTGAAAGCAGATAGAGGGCCGCGCCCGCCACACCGACGACATCCGTATTGTCACGCATGGCGCTGGCTGCTTTATTAAATTTGAACATGTGGCGACCGGACCCGATACCGGCGGCGGCCAGCGTCTTGATCGGCCCTGCGGAAATAGCGTTGACCCGAATGCCTCTGGGGCCCAGATCAGCCGCGATATAGCGCGTGCAGGCCTCAAGAGCGGCTTTGGCGACGCCCATTACATTGTAGTTCGGAATAACCCGCTCTGACCCCAGATAAGTCATAGTGACCATAGCGCCGCCGTCATTCATGATTTCACTGGCGCGGCGTGCAGAGTCCACAAAAGAATAGGCAGAAATGTCGAGGGCGGACTTGAACCCTTCACGAGTTGTATTGTCCACGAATGATCCGGCCAATTGGTCTTTGCCGGCAAAGGCGATGGCGTGGACTAAAAAGTCAATTTTACCCCATTTGTCTTTTAAGGTCGCAAACGTGTTATCCATGGTTGCGTCATCGGTCACATCACACTCGGTTAAGATGTCAGAGCCAATGGATTCCGCCAAAGGTTTGACCCGGCGCAAGAGGGCATCTCCTTGATAGGTAAAGGCCAGTTCTGCCCCTTGCGCCGCAAGCTGGCGGGCAATGGCCCATGCAATGGAGTTTTTATTGGCAACGCCCATGATAAGGCCGCGCTTGCCTTTCATCAAATCACCTGCGGGGAAATGCTGTTCAGCCATGGCTTATCCTATTTGATTTTTTTTCCGTAAAGTTCCAGCCGGTGGTCGACCAGTTTATACCCCAGTTTCAGGGCTATTTTTTCCTGTAATTCTTCGATCTCTTCATCGATAAATTCGATCACGTCACCGGTTACAACATCGATCAAATGATCATGGTGTTCTTCGTCGGCTGTTTCATAACGGGCGCGACCGTCGCGAAAATCATGGGTCTCAATTATGCCGGCTTCCGAAAATAAACGGACGGTTCTGTAAACCGTCGCCAGTGAAATTTTGGGGTCTGCGGCAGAGGCGCGGCGATAAAGTTCTTCAGCATCAGGATGATCATTGGCATCTGACAGGACCTTGGCGATGACGCGCCGCTGATCTGTCATCCGAAGCCCGCGCTCCGCGCATTTTTTCTCAACCCAACTACCCATGATTCCTCTCTTCTCTTCCGGCGCACATTATAGATTGCAGCCTCAGGCGTCCAGCCTTTTGCGATAGGTCAGAGCGGCCACACG
>CALJNJ010000059.1 GCA_937981945.1 uncultured Caulobacterales bacterium
AGTCCGGTCAGTGCGGGTGGCGACCCACTGCACGGAAGCAGACGTGTCGCGACAGCATATCGAAATGGCCAGAAAACTCGGTATGGATACTATTGGTTTTTTGATGATGAGCCATATGAGCGAGCCCAAGGCTTTGGCCGAGCAGGCCAAGCTTATGGAAAATTACGGGGCGACTGGTATTTATGTAACCGATTCAGGCGGAGCGCTGGATATGGACGGTTATTCCGATCGTCTGAAAGCTTATAATGATATTTTAAAAGAAGAAACAGAGCGAGGCGTCCACGCCCATCACAATTTGTCATTGGGTGTCGCTAATTCAATCGTTGCCGTGCAGAACGGTGCGAGAAGAGTGGATGCATCCCTGGCGGCCATGGGCGCGGGCGCCGGGAATGCTCCACTTGAAGCTTTTATCGCTGCCATTGATAAAAAGGGCTGGAACCATGGGTGTGACGTGTACAAGCTCATGGACGCAGCGGAAGAATTGGTCCGCCCGTTACAGGATCGCCCGGTGCGGGTTGACCGCGAGACATTGAGCTTGGGTTATGCCGGTGTATACTCATCTTTTCTGCGTCATGCAGAAAAGGCGGCAGAGGATTATGATATGGATACCAGAGAAATACTGGTAGAATTGGGGCGTCGCCGTATGGTGGGCGGCCAAGAAGATATGATCGTCGACGTCGCGCTCGACTTGAAAAAGCAAAAGGGGAAGTAAAATGGTAGCCAGCCTTGGATATGTTCGTTTGGAAATGCAGGATCCGGCCGCTTGGGCCAAATTCAGCAAAGATGTATTAGGGTTCAAACCCGGTAAAAGCAGGGACCGTCAAGGTACAAAATATCTCCGAATGGATAAAGCTCCGTTTCGATATATGATCGAAAAAGGCGCTTCGGACAGATTTGTCGCCGCCGGGTATGACATGGGTTCTCGTAGAGCTTTCAACGATCAGGTTAAAAAATTTGAAGCGGCCAAAATTGAGGTAACCCACGGTAGCGATCGGGATGCCAAACGTCGTGCCGTGAACGGCTTTGCGTCAGTTGTCGATCCATCTGGCAATGTTGTCGAGTTCTTCCACGGGCGCGATAAACAAGAACCCTTCACACCCGGCCACGGCATAAAAGAATTTAAAACCGGAAAAATGGGCTTGGGTCATTTGGTTTTACCGGCACCCGAAAACAAAGCGACGATAAACTTTTACCAAAAGCATATGGGTTTTGCTGTGAGCGATGATTTGACATTACCGGCCTTTGCGCCCGGCATGCCGAAACAGCGTGTCTACTTCATGCATGCCGATAATCCGCGCCACCACACATTGGGTCTGTATAATTTCCCAAATCCGACGGGCGTAATTCATCTCATGGCCGAAGTTGGATCAATGGATGAAGTGGGGCATTGTATGGACCGCGTTAAAGCGGCCGGATTGCATATATTTGCGTCTCTCGGGCGACATGCCAATGATGAAATGGTGTCGTTTTACTTCTTTGCGCCCGGCGGCATTGGATTTGAAGTCGGGTATGACGGTAAGCAGGTGAAGAACTGGGCGAAATATAAACCGACCAAATCTACAATTGGTGACCTTTGGGGCCATGAATATGACTTCCCGGTCGTCGGGTAAACTGCCTGAATGCCTATCCATCAAAACATTAAAGACGGCATTGCCGAAATCATTTTTGATTTTCCGCCCGTCAATGCGTTTAACGGCGCGACTTGGAATGAAATTCCCAAGACAATCAATGAACTAGGTTCAAATCCGGACGTAAAAGTCATTCTTATGCGGTCTGAAGGTAAAGGGTTTTGCGCCGGAGTTGATATTAAGGAGCTGGCCCATGACAGCAGCGCCATCGTTGACGTCAATAAGGGTAATTACCTGACCGGCAAGGCCATTCACCAATGCGAAATACCGGTGATTGTTGCGGCCCACAAATTCATTATTGGCGGCGGTGTTATAATGTGCGGCGCAGCGGATATCGTCATCGCGTCCGATGATGCCTATTTTTCACTGCCTGAAATTGATCGCGGGGCCATGGGCGGCGCGGCGCATCTCCAGCGCATGTTTGGTGTTGCCAAAGTCCGCTCTGCGTTCCTGACCGGCGGGAAAATTTCCGCGGAAGAAGCTTATCGCTTGGGCGGTATCGAAAAAGTCGTTGAGAGAGATAAGCTCCGCGCAACAGCGATGGAGTACGCCAATACGCTTGCTGCGAAATCACGCGACGCTCTGCGGATCGCCAAACAGGCACTGAACGGCATTGAACCGTTCGATGTCGACGCATCCTATCGCTGGGAACAGGGCTTTACCTTTGAAATGTATATGCATGAGGACAGCCAAAAATCCCGCGATGCTTTTGTTGAAACCGGCAAGGCCGCTAAGTTCAAGGACTGACGCCCTTGGATATTGCCTTCACACAAGCGCATCATGACTTTCGCGCGGAAATTCGCGAATGGTTGGAACGCCATGTGCCCAAAGATCGCTTGCCGTCCTTGGATACGGCAGAAGGGTTTAAGCTCCATCGTCAATGGGAAGGGGTATTGGCGAAAGATAAATGGGGCAATGTAAATTGGCCTGAAGAATATGGCGGGCGGGGCCTGGATTTAACCCATTGGCTCATATTTGAAGAAGAATATTACCGAGCTGACGCGCCGCTGCGGGTTTCGCAAAACGGTATTTTTCTCTTAGCGCCAACCATTATGGAATATGGCACGCCGGAACAAAAAGCGCGTTTTTTACCGCCCATGGCTTCCGGGGAAGAAATTTGGGCACAGGCATGGTCTGAGCCGGGCGCGGGCTCTGACATGGCAGCCATTCGCACCAAGGCGGTCAGAGACGGCGATCACTATGTAATCAACGGCCAAAAGACCTGGTCGTCTCGCGCCGTCTTTGCGGATTGGTGCTTTGCCTTAGTGCGTACGGAAGAGGGCAGTGAGCGGCATAAAGGCCTGTCGAAAATTTTACTGCCGCTCGACAGTCCGGGGCTGACCCGAAGACCTATTGCCCAGCTTGACGGAGAAACCGGCTTTGCAGAGCTTTTCTTCGATGATGTTCGCGTGCCCGCAGAGAATTTACTCGGACCTGAACACGGCGGATGGGGCGTGGCGATGGCAACAGCCGGATTTGAGCGAGGCTTACTCCTCAGATCGCCGGCGAGATTCCAAGAGGCAGCCGCCCGTCTGGTCCGCTTATACAGGGATAATAAAGACCGCTTGTCGTCAGGTGTAGGGGAGCAGGTGTTGCAGGCCTGGATGAATGCCGAAAGGTTTTGCGCCGCCACTTATCAATTGATTGCCCGCGTTCAAGCCGGCGCGAGCGTCAATTCTGAAGCCAGCGCCAATAAGATATTTTGGTCGGAAATGGATCGTCACCTGCACCGGACGGCCATGACCATTATGGGCGCAAAGGCCGAACTTGAATCCGGTCTTGATGCTATTGATAATGGCCGCTGGCTCGACGGCTATATGTTCAGCCTCGCGGGGCCCATCTATGCGGGAACCAATGAAATTCAGCGCAACATCCTGGCCGAGCGTGTGCTCGGGCTTCCACGGAAATAGCCATGGATTTTCGCTTCACACAAGATCAGCAAGACCTCATTGATGGCGCCAAAGAATTTTTCCTGGGCGAAAATACGGTCGAACGCATGCGTAAAATTGCGTCGGGTGAAACCGTCGATAATTTGTGGCCACAATTCGCGAAATTGGGCTTTTTGGGTCTCATGGCTCCGGAAAGTGCCGGGGGACTTGAGCAGCCTTTGGTCGTCATGGCAGGTGTCGCTGAAGCGGCGGGCTATGCGGGACTTTCGGAACCATACCTCGAGATAGCAGGTATTTCAGTGCCTCACGCCGACGAAGATGAACTTTCGGGACAAATTCGAAGGGCGATGCGTAGTGATTTACGTCCATATTTTGACGCTTCGTTGTCAGATGATGGAGACGCTGTGAATTCCATTGATCCTTTGCGCAATTTAGTCAAAGCGGACCGAGGCAATGACGACAGTTTAGACAACATCAATCACCACGGCGCAGTCCTGACTGCGGCTCAGCTTGTCGGTCTGGCCCATCGTATGGTCGACATGTCGGTCGACTACGCCAAGGATCGCCACCAATTTGGGAAGCCCATCGGATCTTTTCAGGCCATCAAACATCAGCTCGCCAATGTGTTAACCCAGATCGAGTTTACACGGCCTATGGTTCATCTGGCCGCTATCCAAGGGGGACGGGCGGTTCACACCGCCAAAGTGGCGGCCATTGATACGGCCATGCTGGCGGCAGAAACGGCAATCCAAGTCCATGGCGGCATGGGCTATACGTTCGAAGTTGATCTCCATCTTTTCATGAAACGAGCTTGGGCGCTGTGCGGGGAGTGGGGCGATCGCAATTACCATATGAAAAAATTGGAAGAGACGGTTCTTCACGGTCAAGAGCCGCTCGGGGCGGGAACGACCTTTTCCTAAGCTTCTCTCAGGACTCGGCGCAGAACTTTCCCGCCGGCATTTTTGGGCAGTTCATCAATAAATTCAACCCTATGCGGGACTTTGTAATTGGCCATATTCTCCCGTGACCAAGCAATGATCTCGTCGGCGCTCGGAGACGTATTCGGCCGTGGCACGATAAAAGCTTTTCCGACCTCGCCCATACGTTCATCAGGTACAGCCACAATTGCTACCATTTCCACTGAAGGGTGGCCCGCCAAAATGCTTTCAATTTCGGCCGGATAACAATTAAACCCGCCAGAAATATACATGTCTTTCTTGCGGTCCGTGATTTTGAGATAGCCGGCTGCATTCATAATGCCCACGTCGCCTGTCTTCAGCCAACCGTCAGAATTTATGGTATCGGCCGTCGCCTTCGGATCATCCATATAACCCGACATCAGAAAAGGACTTCGGATCCAAAACTCCCCGATTTCTCCGGCGTCGACATCGCAGCCTGCATCATCAACACAGCGAACCTCCACGCCCGGAAGAGGGCAACCGCAGGTATTGGCGACGGTCTCATCATCATCCCCTTGGCAGGTCATGGAAATGGCTCCGTGTTCAGTCATTCCGTAGCCATTGACCACATTACCCATGCCCAGCTCATTTTTCATTCGATCGACTAAGGCGGGGGCCACGGGGGCTGCGCCTGTTACAGCGACGCGCAAAGAGCTGAAATCCGGTCTTCGCTTACCGCCTAAGGCTTGCAGTAGAGATTGATAAATAGTTGGAGGGCCGGGTAAAAAGGAGATGCCGTTTTTCTCGATCTGCCGAATTGTTTCCGGAATATCAAAGATCGGCAAAGGCACAATGGTTGCCCCTTTGGCCAGTGCAATGACCCAGCCCGCTTTATAACCGAATGTATGAAAGAACGGGTTGATGATTAAATACCGATCTCCCCGGCGCAAATCTACCCGATCGGCCCACGCTGTGAAGAGATTAATCGCGGCTTTATGGGTTGTCATAGCGCCTTTGGGCGCGCCGGTTGTTCCGGACGTGAAAATGATATCGGCGAATGTGTCTGGATCAAGGGAGTCCATGGCCTCGCTGATCACTGTGTGATCGATGTCTTCTTGATCCGCCGCAAAAGAGTTTTCGCCGTCAAGATAATGAATGGCTTCAAGGTCCGGTAAGTCTTCACTTTTTAGCAAGTCAGAATAATCGGCGCCTAAAAAGTCCTTCACCGTAAATAAAAACTTAGCTTTAGTTCGGCGGAGCAAGTCTCCCGCCTCTCGGCCCTTGAAACGTGTATTCAGTGGTACGATTGATGCGCCTGTGATTTGTGCGCCCAGCGCCGTGATTATCCATTCCGGTAAATTCGGTGCCCAGATCGCAATTCGGTCACCGCGCTTAAGGCCTGCTCTTAAAAATTTCTCACCGCAACGCTGCGCGTCGTCCCAAAGCTGTGAAAAACTCCAAGTTTTATCTTCCGTTATGATCGCAGGATTGTCCGGCCAAAGGCTGGCGGCATTTTGCGCCGCATGGGGAATGGTTTGCGGCGCCATCATTGGGATACGGCTTTAAGGCGATCTTGGGCTTCGCTCATGATCTGCGTTATCAAATCCCGGCAGTTCGGCAAATCGTCAATCAATCCTGCAATTTGCCCGCTCGGAAGCACGCCTTCATCGGGCTTTCCCTCGACCATGGCTTTTTGGATAATCACCGGGGCGTTCCCGGCCATCATGGTTTGACCAAGGGTCATATCGGTTTTGGATGCCATAGCCCATGCCGTCTTGACGGTTTCAATCATCGACATGCCGGTTTGTGATTTATATTTCATCCCATTGCTGAAGCCGCGCGCCAGCATGCCAAGCCGGGATGATTTTTCCAAATCTTCCAATAGGGGATTCAGCACCATACGCTGAGGCATTCCGTCCAGCTTTTTCGATACAGGAATTTTTGTAACTTCGGATTCCAAATATTTCGCTTTTGTTGCGTTGGGCGTCGGGCTGTCAGACGTCATCATAAACCGCGTGCCCATAGCAATGCCGTCAGCGCCAAAAGTCAAAGCGGCGGCCAATCCGCGGCCGTCTTTAAAACCGCCGCATGCTATTACGGGAACCCCTAAATTCTTATCCAAAACTTGAGCAAGCAGGAGCCAGGTTGGCGTGTATCCGGTGTGCCCGCCGCCTTCTTGTCCCTGACACACCAATATATCCGCGCCGAGTTTGACGGCTTTGGGGGCATGTTTCGCAGACCCGATTGTGGGGACGCATTTAATGCCGGCGGCTTTAACTTTATCAATTATTTTTGCCGAAGGGCCGCGCCCGTAAGACAGAGCCGCCACATCATAGTCCAAACACATATCGATGATGCGGTCGATACCCTTTTGAAACGCATGAATGTTCACACCGAACGGTTTATCGGTTTTGGCTTTGATAGCTTTTATTTCAGTTTCGCACTCTTCCGGTGTCATGACCGCTGCCGCTAAGAACCCAAACGCCCCGGCCGAGATACTGGCAGATACGAGGTCAGATGTTGAAACCCAGCCCATTGCAGTTTGAATAATTGGAAATTCACACCCTAAGGCGTCACAAAGCGGGGTATGCAGCGGATTGCCGGCCATTAGGCTGCGCGCTGCCCGGGCGGGTTGTCTTTGAATATGGTCTCGCGACGGTTTTGCGGATCCAGCGCTGCAATAATATCCAGCTGCGCTTGAGTAGGTGCCGGCGTTTCACCCAATTGATCAGGCCGAATTAAGTCAAACCCGGTATTGTCCTGAACTTCCTCAAAGCTGACGCCCGGATGCAGAGATCTAACACGGATGGCGTGATCGGGTCCCTCGAAATCCAAGACGCAAAGATTGGTTATAATGCGGCGATGATCTAAGCCCGGCGGATATTTCCCATCCGGATAGCGCGCACGGTTGTATCCTGCGCCGCTCACCATATCGACTTCACCGGGGACAAAGGCGCGCTTATTGTGGTTGGCGAAAAACATAGAGGTGCGGTTGTTGACCGTATTCCCCGGCAGTCCTCTAACGCCGAGCATGGTCACTTTGGGCGCCGCATAGTCACCGATCGCCGATAAATTCATTTGTCCGAATTTGTCAACTTGGACGGGCCCGACAAAGGCATGGCGATTGCCCTTTGGGATAATATCGAAGACGCGTTCATAACCGATGTGACCTTCCTTTTTCGGCACATAACCATTGCGCTTTCCAACTGGAACAGGTTCGGATACTGTATAGAATTCACCGTCGCTCATCATCAAACCCGGTAAGAAAGTCTTTTTTGCCAATGATCCTCCCAGACGGGGAACCAGGCCAATTAGTGTCGCAAAAACTTCCGGGTGTTCGTCGCGAAAAATATCAGCGCCGGCACAAATGCAAAGTTCAGCCAGAGAATAATCGGTCATCGGGCTCTCCTAAAATACCGGTAAGGGAAGGGAACAGATATGGTCGGGACCGCCGACAATATCCAAATAATTGTCAGCGTGGATGAAATCTTTGACATAGCCGTCCCATCCTTCTTTCGCGGTCGCTGAATAGGCTTTCAAATGACCGACATCGATCCCGTAATCAGGCCCGCTGGATGTGGGGTGAGCGCCGAACGGTACTTCCGCCACGCCGGCGACAAGACTGCGTTCAATGGGCATCCGCATGATTTTATGATCGTCATCAAAAGCGGATGTTTCGACAATTTTTTCGCAGGTTAAATAAGCTTTGTCGGCGGCGCGGCAAAACCATTCGTCGAAAAAGACGTCGGGGCCGGCGATGTAACTATTTCCGAGAATATCGGCTTCGCTGACATGGCACAGAGCCACGTCCAAATGGATGGCCGGCATGGCCACGTAATGCTCGTCGCCATAAGGGTCCTGAATGGTTTTGATATGTGGGTTATAGGTCATGACGTCCGTGCCGAGGCCCGCTCTGCATGGTAAAAAAGACAGATTTTGGGCGGCCGCTTTCAGGCCCAGTTGAAACATGCCTTCATCAACTTCCATAACGTCAAATTCGCCCGCCGATCGCGCACGGCGAAAATGGGCCTCCAGGGGAATGACGTCCAAAGATACAAATCCGAAAATCAGTTTCTTGATCTTGCGCGCGCTGGCGAGCATGCCGACGTCGCAACCGCCATAGGCGGCAATAGTCAAATCCTTTAAATCCGACTTCACAATTTCGCGGATGAGCGCCATGGGTTTGCGACGTCCGCCCCAGCCGCCAATTCCGATGGTCATACCGTCTTCCAATGACGCGACAATATCCCGAAGGTTTGTGGTTTTATCGATTGCCGTCATAAATTATCTTTTCCGTTTTCCCAAATTTCATTTTTAGGGAATTTCGTAAAAAAGAAAGCCAAAAAATACGTATTTTGTGAATTATCGGCCTGTTTATGTTGAATTTGCGTATTAAAACACCCTAATAACTACGCACATCATTATTGACGGGTGAGTTGAAAACCGAGTTGATACGCCGTAACGTCATTTTATAAATATTCAGGAGAAAAACCATGGCCGAAGCCTATATTATCGATGCGGTTCGAACGCCCACGGGCAAGCGCCGCGGAAGCTTGCAGGATATACACGGCGCCGACTTAGGAGCCCATGTGATCAAGGAAATCGTAGAGCGCAATAATATCCCGCAGGACGAGTATGATGACGTCGTTTTTGGCTGTCTCGACACTGTTGGGCCGCTGGCGGGAAATATTGCACGGACCGCCTGGTTGGTCGCCGGATATGATTTGACTGTGCCGGGCGTTACCATTGACCGTCAATGCGGCTCTTCCCAACAAGCAGTACACTTTGCAGCGCAAGCTGTCATGAGCGGGACCCAAGACGTGGTTATCGCCGGCGGCGTTCAAACCATGAGCAAAATCCCGATCGGCGCATCCATGATTGCCGGGCAGACTTTGGGCTTTGACCATGTTTTCCATACCTCGCCAGGGTGGGTGGCTCGTTTCGGCAAAGAGCCTGTCAGTCAGTTTCACGGCGCGGAAATGATCGCCAAGGATTGGGGTTTCTCCCGCCAGGATCTGGAAGAATATTCTCTGGCCTCTCATCAGCGCGCGGCCCATGCGCGCGCCGAAGGCTGGTTTGATCGGGAAATCACCGCCATTAACGGGCTGGAGCAAGATGAAACTATCCGCGATACCTCCATGGAGAAAATGGCCGAACTTAACACGCTTGTTGAAGGCGGCGTGATTACGGCCGGCGTAGCGTCGCAGACCTGTGACGGCTCTTCGGCCATGATTATTGCGTCTGCTGATGCGGTGAAGCGTTATGATTTGAAACCGCGCGCTCGGATCCATCATCTGGATGTGATGGGGGATGATCCCATTTACATGCTGACGGGTCCAATTGCGGCCACGAAGCGGGCTCTGAAGCGGGCAGGGATGACGCCGGGAGACATCGCCATTGCCGAATGTAACGAAGCCTTTGCGCCCGTGCCCATGGCCTGGATGAAAGAGACGGGTTTTACCCATGAGCAGACCAATGTAAATGGCGGCGCTATTGCGCTCGGTCATCCGCTCGGATCAACCGGGACGAAGCTCATGACGACACTACTGCACGAACTGGAACGCCGCGAGGAACGCTATGGTCTTCAGACTATGTGCGAAGGCGGCGGCGTTGCTAATGTGACGATT
>CALJNJ010000060.1 GCA_937981945.1 uncultured Caulobacterales bacterium
ACGACCATACTGGGACCTGAGAATAAGCGTCTGGAAATACAAATCAGAACGGAACGTATGGAAGACGTCGCCGAACGCGGCGTGGCGGCGCACTGGGAGTATAAAGACGAATCTTACGCTTATGACCCTGAGATTGCGCAGGCCTCAGGCGGTGATCCGCTGCGCCGTATTCGTCCTTTGGTCGAAATGATGGAACAAAGTGGTGATGCGGATGAATTTTTGGAGCACGCCAAGCTCGAAATGTTCGCGGATCAGGTTTTTACCTTTACCCCAAAAGGCGAATTGATTTCAATGCCCCGCGGCGCGACCCCGATCGATTTTGCTTACGCCGTTCATACGGATGTTGGCGATACGTGTATCGGCGCTCTGATCAATAATCGCGAAAAGCCTCTGCGAACCCGATTGCAAAACGGCGATGTGGTCAAAATTATTCGCGGCGGTGAACCTGAGCCTCAGGCGGATTGGGAAAATTTGGTTGTGACCGGAAAGGCCCGCTCGTCTTTGCGGCGTCTGACACGGGACAGGGAGGCATCCGAATTCCAGCGTATCGGGGCCTTATTGGCCGATCACGCATTCGCCCGCGAAGACAAAGACTTTAGCGAAAGTTCCATAGGCGACGCCCTCAAACGATTAGGCTTCAAGGAGCATGAAGAGCTTTACGAAGCTTTGGGGAAAGGCGATTTGTCCATCAAAGCCTTTATGCAGGCAGCCTTTCCGGGCCGTGAAAGCACAAAAGCGATCGAAGAATATGCTGACCGGGAATTCATTACGGATTCGACCGCCAAGCTTTATGTCAAAGGCGATGGTCTGACAGCCGGTGTCAGCCTGCATATTTCCGATTGTTGTTCACCTATACCCGGCGACCGAATTGTGGGCGTTCAAACGCCCGGAAAAGGGGTCGTGATCCACACGATTGATTGCGATGTTTTGGCCGCCAGCGAAGCCCATGGTCATTGGCTCGACATCGGGTGGCGCCGGGCCGCGCAGCATGCGACGTCAACGGCAAGGGTAACGGCGACGGTTGAGCACGTCCCCGGCGCACTGGCCGATGTTACAAAAATTATCGGCGAAGCCGGCGGTAATCTGATCAATATCAACACGGTTCAGCGCAGCCCGACTTTCTTTGATATGATTTTTGATATTGAAGTGAATGATAACAGGCATCTCATGCAAATTATTGCAGCTTTGAGAACCAGTGCCTATGTGGTAGCTGCCCAGCGAACAATGGGCGAATTTAAGCCTGCTGAATAAGAAAGTTTGCATTCATGAATACTGATGACGTTTTGGACGTGTTTCGCGAAGCCGGTGCTTTGCTCGAAGGTCACTTCATTTTATCTTCCGGACTCCGCAGTCCGGTGTTTTTGCAAAAGGCATTTATTTTTAAAAACCCCAAACTGACGGAAGTTTTGTGCAAAGCTCTGGCTGAAAAAATAAAGTCAACTTTGGACCAAATGCCGGACATTATCGTTGCGCCGGCTATGGGCGGTGTTATTCCGGGCTATGAAACAGCGCGGCATATGGGTCTGGAATCCATTTTCACGGAACGGGAAGACGGCGAGTTTACGCTACGCCGCGGGTTTACGCTCGAGCCCGGGCAAAAAGTTTTAATGGTCGAAGACATTGTGACCACCGGTTTGTCGTCTCGCGAATGTATCAAATCCATCGAGAAGACAGGGGCTAAAGTCATCGCAGGTGCCTGTATTTTTGATCGCTCGGGCGGGGAAGCAGATATTGGCGTGCCGCTCGTGAGCTTGGCCGCGCGGAGCTTTCCGGCCTATGAGCCCGATAAATTACCGCCGGAACTTGAAGCTATGCCGGCGATTAAACCCGGTAGCCGGGGACTAAAGTGACACAATCAAAACCTAAGTTAAGACTTGGGGTCAACATTGATCACATTGCTACCGTGCGAAACGCGCGCGGAGGTGATCACCCGGATCCCGTCGCCGGCGCCTTTGCGGCCATTAGAGCGGGAGCTGACGGGATCACGGCACACCTTCGGGAAGATCGCCGCCATATTACGGATGATGATATGGAACGCCTGCAAATGCTGTGCGAGAACGAGAACATTCCGCTCAATATGGAAATGGCCGCTGTCGACGATATGGTTGAAATTGCTAAGCGAATAAAGCCCCATGCTGTCTGCCTGGTGCCGGAACGCCGCGAAGAGCGCACGACTGAAGGTGGTTTGGATGTAGCCGGCCGGCACAATACGGTCGCGCCTATTGTGAGGGAGTTGACCGATAACGGTGCCAGAGTCTCTTTGTTCATCGAAGCCGACGAAAAACAAATACGAGCCGCTGCGGCGGTAGGAGCCCCTGTCATTGAAATCCATACGGGCGCATATGCTCATGCGCTTTTGGACGAAGATTTCGAAAAGGCCGACAAAATTTTGCAGGCAATGATTTCAGGCGCAAAACTCGGACATGAATTGGGATTGGAAGTCCATGCCGGCCACGGCATTACGTTTGACAATGTTGGGAAGATTGCTGAAATTCCTGAATTGGTCGAGCTTAATATCGGGCATTATATTATTGGTGAAGCCATATTTATGGGGCTGGAAAACGCCATTTCCGAAATGCGAAATTGTATGGATGATGCGAGAGGCGAAGCATGATCATTGGCATAGGGACGGACCTTTGCGATATTCGCCGTATTGAAAACTCAATCGAAAAATTTGGCGATCGGTTTAAGACAAAAATTTTCACCAAACGGGAGCGGGATTATTGTGAGCCGAAATCCGGCAATGCTGCATATTATGCCAAGCGTTTTGCGGCCAAAGAAGCCGTTGCCAAGGCTTTGGCCGGTGCGCGGACCGGAAGTTTGTCATGGCAAGACGTTGAAGTGCTCAATGACCCGTCGGGGCGACCGAGCGTGGTTTTGCACCGCGGCGCCCTCAAGCGATTAAACGCCAGACTGCCCGAAGGACATTCCGGTGAAATACACCTCAGTTTGACCGATGACTGGCCTTATGCTCAGGCATTTGCCATATTGGAAGCGCGCAAATCAGATTGAGCCTTTGATCAATGACCCGAATCCAAAATAACAAACAAGCCAAATCCGGCTTGAAGCGATTTTTGTCGCTTATGTTTTGGGCGTTCCTGATTGCCTTTCTGGTGCGAACGTTTTTGTTCCAGCCTTTTTCAATTCCGTCGTCCAGTATGGAGCCGAACTTGATCAAAGGGGATTTGATTGTCACATCCAAATATAGAGTGGGGTATGGGCGCTATGCCGCTGATCCTTTGCCGTTTCCGTCTTTGGAAAAACGTCTGCTGCAGCGCGGCCCGAACTATGGGGACATCATCGTTTTTAAAACTAAGGGCGACGGTGCCCGCGTTATAAAACGTGTGGCAGGCCTGCCGGGTGACCGGGTTCAAATCTCGGGCGGAACAATTCGAATCAACGGAAAATCTGTAATCAGCAAAGAGTCAAATAAGCCGGTCGACTTAAAGACCAAATATTTTGGCGCAAAAGTTAGGGAAGAAACACTGGGAGATTACTCAGTGCTGACCTTTGATAATGTCCAAAATCACCCTGCGGACAATACGGACATTGTCGAAATTCCCGCGGGGTTCTATTTCGTGATAGGCGATAATCGGGATCATTCGCTGGACAGCCGGATCGATATAGCCCAAGGCGGAACGGGCTTGGTGCCGTCTGCAAATATAATTGGCCGTGCCGAGTTCATCCTGCTATCGGCGGATGAGGGGTTTTCGGTATTCCGGCCGGGAACTTGGGATAAGTTTAGGGGCAACCGTTTTCTTGTAGGATTACGATGAGTTTGGATAAACGCTTAACCGATTTGGAATCCCGTATGGGGTACCAATTTAGCGACCGGCAATTGCTCGAGCGCGCGATAACGCACGGATCATTTGGTGATGGCCGGCGAAGCATTCAGAATTACGAGCGCTTGGAATTTTTAGGCGACCGGGTCTTAGGTCTTTTGACGGCGGAAATTTTATATTCTGAAACCGGCGAAGACGAAGGCGGGTTAGCTCGAAAGCTCAACGCGTTGGTGCGAAAAGAAACCTGCGCTGACGTGGCCGAGGCATTGGGCGTCGCGTCTTTAATGCTTATGTCTCCGTCAGCTGACCGACAAAAGGCCCGCGAAAAGATTTCCATTTTGGGCGATGTGGCCGAGTCCATTTTGGGGGCTATTTACTTGGACGGCGGATTGGACGCGGCCCGCATGTTTTACTTGCGGTTCTGGCATGAAAAGCTGGCTGTCATTATTCGCAATAATCAAAAAGATCCCAAAACGGAATTGCAGGAGAGGGCTGCCGCTCAAAAATTTCAGCCGCCGGTTTATGAAATCGTTGAAAAATCAGGCCCTGATCATCGCCCGCATTTTCAAATTCGCGTAACCGTCACCGATAAAGGGACAGCCGAAGGGGAAGGCGCCACTAAGAAATTGGCCGAACGGCAAGCCGCAATTGCGCTTTTGGAACAATGGGGAAATCCATGAGCCGCGCCGGATTTGTCGCTGTTATCGGAGCCCCGAACGCCGGGAAATCGACTTTGGTCAATGCTTTGGTCGGCGAAAAAGTCTCCATTGTCACCCATAAAGTTCAAACGACACGGTTTCAAATTCGCGGCATCGCCATGTTGGAGGATGCCCAATTGGTGCTGGTGGATACACCCGGGATATTTAAAGCCAAAGAGTCAGACCGCTTAGGCCGCTCTATGGTGCACGCCGCCTGGACAGGCGTCGATGATGCTGACGCCATTGTACATGTGGTTGATGCGCCGGCGTTTCATCGCCAAACAAACGGTAAGGGCAATTCCCAAGACCGTCTGGCCTATGATGATACGGATCGTGTCACGCAGGGGCTTAAGCTTCGCGAACGCAGTAAAGTATTCCTGGCGCTTAATAAGATCGACGAGTTGGAACGGGATCAATTACTGGCGCTCATCGCGCATTTTGACGCAAAATCGGTTTATCAGCAGATATTTTTGATTTCTGCCCTCAACAGAGACGGCATTGATGATCTGGCGGCGGCCATGGTGGCTGCAATGCCCGAGGGCCCATATTTATACCCGCCCGATCAAGCCGCCGATATTCCGTCGCGCTTAATGGCCGCCGAGATAACCAGAGAAAAGCTTTTCCTGCGGCTGCATAATGAACTGCCTTATGCCTCCACGGTGGAGACGGAAAAGTGGACGAAGCAAAAAAACGGCGACATTCGGATTGATCAGGTCATTTACGTTCGCCGAAAGTCACAAAAGCCGATTGTGCTCGGTAAAAATGGTCAAACAATCAAAGACATAGGGGCGAAATCTCGCCTTGAAATGCAGGATTGGCTCGGCTGCAAAGTTCATTTGTTCTTGTTTGTGAAAGTCCGTGAAAAATGGGTGGATGATCCGGCCCGTTATCAGCAATCCGGCTTGGAATTTGATGTTTAGGCCCGCTTAAATGGATTGGTCCGGCGAAGGATTTGTTCTGACGGTTCGCAAGCACGGCGAAACCTCTGCGATAGTGGAAATTTTTACCCGTGATCGCGGCCGTCATTTGGGCCTGGTCAGAGGTGGTGTCAGCCGTAAACTCAGACCTGTTTTACAGCCGGGAAACAAGGTCAAAGTCGAATGGCGTGCCAGATTGTCCGAGCATTTAGGCTATATGACCGTCGAAGCCTTAAGCGGAAGGGCGGCTGAGCTCATGCAAGACCGGTTATCACTGGCAGGGCTCAATTCTGCCTGCGCCGTTGCCAGAGAAGTTATGCCGGAACGTGTCGCGCATCCGGGGGTCTATGACGCATTTGAAATTCTGGTTGAAAATCTGCATGACCCAGAGATATGGCCGGCGCTTTATATTCAGTGGGAAGCGGGATTGCTCTCCGCTATGGGATATGGCCTTGATCTCAGTCGCTGCGCCGCAACGGGCGCGACGGAAAATCTGACACATATTTCGCCCCGGTCCGGACGGGCCGTTTGCGCCGAAGCGGCAGAACCGTATCTCGATAAATTATACGCCATTCCGAGTTTCATGCAGCCTATGAACCGGCGCAATGACAAATCCTTGCGCGCGGAGGACGTCAAAGCCGGGTTGAAACTTACGGGGTATTTCCTTGAAACGCGGGTTCAGTGGGGCGTCAACCGCACATTGCCGGAAGCGCGCGAAAGAATGGTCAGTCTTTTGGTCTGACAAACTTGGCATTCGAGGCCGACTCATTCATAACTCAGCCGTTCGAATCAAAACTACAAAATCAGAGACATATGTCAGATACAGAGACCAGCCACGGATTGCCGGCGAATTCCATTATTGAAGAGCATATTGATGATGCTCT
>CALJNJ010000061.1 GCA_937981945.1 uncultured Caulobacterales bacterium
GTCTCTCCGCCCGGCATTCGTTTCAGGACAGCCGCCGCCGTTTCATCGCAGCTCGATTCAATACCGAGAATGATGATCGGTCCGTCTTGCATAGGGGGCTGATTTGCGGCAAAGGCGTGGCTCATAGCGCAGTCGATAACGTGAGAAATGCAATCGTGCAACGACCTTTAAAAATTGGCACTCGGGGCTCTCCCCTGGCTTTGTTCCAAGCCAAATTGGTCCAATCGCTTTTAGCGGATGAGGTCAAGACCGATCACAGAGATCGGGATCTGCCTATTTGTATCTACACGACATCCGGTGACAAGCTCAAAGGAGAGTTGGCAGAGTTTGGCGGCAAAGGCCTGTTCACCAAGGAATTAGAAACGGGATTGGATGAGGGTGAGATCGACATCGCTGTTCATTCCATGAAAGATGTTCCGACCGGTGTACAGCCGGGTCACAAAATCGGCGCGATTTTAAAGCGCGAAGACCCGCGCGATGCGTTTATCTCGCCGCGCTATGGCAGTATTGCGGAACTGCCTGAGGGGGCCAATGTGGGGACGGCTTCGCTTCGGCGCCGGGCTCAATTGGCGGCTATAAGACCGGATATCAAGTTTACACTTCTGCGGGGCAATGTGGGCACGCGCCTGTCAAAATTAGAGGCCGGAGATTGTGACGCCACATTTTTGGCCTATGCCGGTCTCAAGCGGCTCGGACGACAAGGGGTCGCCACGCAAGTTATTGAACCGGAGCAAATGCTCAATGCTCCGGCGCAGGGCGCCATCGGTATTGAGCTCTTGGACCGCAATGAATTCGCCGCCGGCGCGATTAGCGGGCTTAACCACATGAACACGATGATTGCCGTGATGGCAGAGCGCGCTTTTTTAAAGGCGCTGGACGGATCTTGCCGAACGCCTATTGCCGCTTTGGCCGAGGTCTCCAAAGGCAAAATCCATATGCGCGGGGAACAATTATCCGATGACGGTCAGCGGCGCTATGTTCGCGACGGGTTTATCCATAAAGCGGGCCCTGAAAACGCCGTGCGCTTGGGGCTGCGTCTCGGTCAAAGTATCGCCGAAGAATTGGCGCAAAATGTCTAAAGGTAAGGTTTGGATCACGCGGGCTGCGGGCGGCGCCGCGAAAAGTGCGGAGAGCTGGCGGGGGGCCGGATTTGAGACCGTCATCGCGCCGGTCATTGAAATCGCGCCGCCGGTGAAATGTCCGCCGCCTCTGCCAAAAGGTGCGGCCTTGATTGTAACCTCCCAAAATGCCCTGCGATATTTGTCGGTCTATACGGATAAGCGGGATTGGCCCGTCATTGCCGTCGGCAGCGCGACGGCGCGATTAGCCCGCCAAATGGGATTTGAGGACGTCAGCGCGTCAGACGGCAATGCCCGCGATTTGGAAAAATACATCACGGGGGCTTTTGCGCCGGATGACAGCCCGGCATTTATCCATGCCTGCGGCGCTAATATCAGGCTGAATGTGGCCGCGGAGCTGCGAAAAAAAGGGTATAAAGCACAGCGGCATATTTATTATTTCAACAAGCCCGTTCAAAAACTGCCGGCGCTCGACCTATCTGAAATTTCTCATATCGCTCTATATTCGCCCATGGCGGCGAAAACCGTCTCCCGCCGCGCCCTGCAATATGGACGGGCAATGGCGGTCTCGATCAGCCCGGCGACCGATAAAATGCTGAGTTCAAAATTCAGAGGCGCGCGGAAAATTGCCGTGCGCCCTGCAGAAAGGTTCATGATTGAGGCCGTAAGTTCTTGATTGCAGAGGTGCGCGCCCTCATATTCAGACCATGACTGATGAAATCGATACAGAAGATGTGGAAGCGGAAGATATTCCTGCTCAACCCAAGATCCGCGAGGCGCGAAAAGGCGCGGGATTAGGCAGTGTTTTATTTTGCTCGGGCGCAGCCGCCTTAATCGGCGTGTTCGGAAGCCAATTTGTCAGCGGCGTTCAAACGGGCGCAAGCTCTGCCGCCGGGTCCGAAAACATTGCAGACATTCAGGCCTCGACGGAGAAATCGGTTAAAACCCTCACGGCGAAATTAGATCGTCTCGAAAACAAATTAGCTAAGATCGATGACGGCGGGTCCACATCCACGCCGGCTATTGATAATCAGGCGGTTTCTGACCTTGAAGACCGGCTGGCGGATTTGGAAGACAAGCTCGGCCAAGCCGCTGAAGCCCCCAATGTTTCCAAAGTCGATCCGGAACTGACAAATCGAATTGAAACTTTGGAAAAGGCCGCTTTTGAACCTGAGAGCCTTGAGGGGCTGCAGGATATTCAAACCCGCATTACCGAGCTCGACACCCGCTTGACCGAAATTTCGCAGGCGTCTGACACAGACGCCGTAGAAACCGTGGATTTATCCCCGTTGGAGGATCGGCTGACGGCTCTTGAAACCGGCCTGGATGAGCGGCTGGAAGTCTTGGAGGCCCGCGAAGCGCCGGAGCTTCCGGTTATTGACTTATCGCCGGTGGAAACACGGCTCGACGCCGTGGAAGAGCGTCTCGACTCCATTCCCGTGACATTGCCCGCTTTCCCGAGACAAGCCGTACTGGACGCCATTGAGGCCTCCAAAGAGGACGCCGGCAAAGGCGGCTGGTTATCCCGCACGCTCAGCGGCCAAGTAACCGTTCAGGACGCGGATTTATTGGCGCGGCTGGACCGGATTGAATCGAATGTGGCCTTGCAAGATGTTGATGCTGTCCGGCAAGATGTCTTGTCTTTACCTGACGCCGCGCAGGACGCATTAAAACCGTGGATGACCAAAATAGAGTCTGTAGGAAAATAAATGACCAAATATGTAGTCGCCGTTCTGATCTTTATTGCCGTCTTGGCAGGCCTGCTGCTCTATGTGGGCGATGACGCCATGCTCGGCATTACCTCCGAATCCGCGCGGGGCATTTTTAATTTTGGCGCCGTAAAAATTAAGTGGCAATTCGCGATTGTCCTGATGACCTTGGGTCTGATCGGCTTGTTGGTTCTGTGGAGTTTTTTAGGCTGGCTATTGCGCCTGCCCGGACGGTTTAAATCCGGCGCCGGTCTGCGG
>CALJNJ010000062.1 GCA_937981945.1 uncultured Caulobacterales bacterium
AGGACGAATAATTATTCGAGCTTGCCGTCAGCTTCGATAAGGGCATTTAAGCGGCTCAGCCCGGCATCAAGCCGTGCTTCCAAGGCCTGCTGTTCCTTGAACTTAAACAGACGCTGGACATATGGAAAATCGCCGGTGTGCAAATCGATCTTTATCAAAATTGTCAGGCTTCCATCCGTATTTTCGCCGCTCATCAACGCATAAGTCGCATCGGCAGACCGGCCGGCTAAATTGACGCCTGACTGAACAAATTCAGGATAGTGAATAACGGAAATTTCCTCCGTTCCTTCCAAACACTCAGAATGCGAACACGTCCAGGCCGCTTGTTGCCCGACACCTTCATCCGATCCGCCCACAATATATTCTTCGCGGGTTTCTGCCGTATGCCAAGGTGACCAAGCACCGTGATCGTCCAAATCCGATAAATACGGAAAGACATCTTCGGCTTGACTGAAAACATCGACCGAGCGTTCAGCCGTCGCAATTGGAGACGAGAAAAAGCCCGCCACGGCAGCGATGGCGAACAGCCCGATAATAAGGCCAAATATGCGGACAACCCACTTCATGAATTATAAGTAGAATCGGCTGATTCACCGCCGCAAGCAAGCTCAGGATGCGTTTCTGATGATATCTGCCAAATTGTGAGCGATTGTCCGGACTTGCTCGGGATCATCCCCCTCCGTCATAACGCGGATAACGGGTTCCGTACCGGAAGCTCTGATGAGCAGGCGGCCCTGATCGCCAAAGGCCTCATGCGCTTCCCCGATTGCGGTTTTGATCTCAGGCTTGGTCAAAGGCGACCCGCCGTCATAGCGCACATTGACGAGCAATTGCGGAACAGGCTTAAACACGCGCAAAGCCCTGCTTGCCTTTTGTTTTTTTTGCGCCAGGACCGATAAGACCTGCAGCGCTGCCAGCATGCCGTCTCCGGTCGGCAGGAAATCAGGCATAAGCATGTGACCGGATTGTTCACCGCCCAAATTATAGCCTGACTTTTTCATCGCCGCCGCCACATGACGATCGCCGACTTTGGTCCTTATCAGCTCGATATTCTCTGCCTTCATGGCGCGCTCCAGACCCAAATTGGACATGACGGTCGCCACGAGGGCCGGTTGGTTTAGTCGCCCCTGATCACGCCATGCCAGCGCCAAAGTACCCATGATCTGATCGCCATCGATAATTTCGCCTTTTTCATCACACATGGTGAGACGGTCTGCATCACCATCCATAGCGATCCCAATATGGGCGCCCGTCGCAAGCACTTTTTCGCTCATGGATTTCGGGTGGGTCGAGCCGCAATCCAGATTTATATTCTCCCCGGTCGGCGATGCGCCAATCAAATGAAGTTCGGAAACCCCCAATGTTTTCAGTAGGGCCGCGCCCGTTTCAAAAGCTGCGCCATTGGCCGTATCCAGAACAACTTTCAGTCCGCTGAAAGACAATCCTTTTGGTAAGGATGCCAGCACAGCCTTTTTGTACTGATCCGTCAATTTTTGGTCGGCCGGCAGCGTTTGACCCGTTTTAAACTCGACCCGGCAATCCGTGTCATTTCCCAGAAGGGCCTCGATGCGGTCTTGGCTCTCATCGCTGATTTTTCGGCCGTCAGGACCAAATAATTTGATACCGTTATCATGATAAGGATTATGGGATGCGGTGATCATTATGCCGAGCGCCGCGCCCGTTTCTTTGGTCAAAAAAGAAACCGCCGCCGTCGGTAAAACACCGGGCGTTATAGTATCAATGCCAAAAGACGACAGACCCGTAATCAACACATGTTCGATCCAATGTCCTGAAGACCTTGTATCGCGGCCGATGATAACTTTGGAACGGGGCGATGTCTCTGACAGAAAGCGTCCGAGGGTCAGGCCGATGGCCGCGATATTATCGCGGGATAATTTACCTTCGCCGGCGCGGCCGCGAATCCCGTCCGTTCCGAAAAATTTCTTCGCCATCAGAGACGCTCTGTCTCGCCGCCCTCTTTCAGACGAGTGACGATGTTTTTAACCGCTTGAGACTCGTCCAGATTCACGACCAGCACTTCTCCGTCATTGACGATAACCGCCAGATTTGAAACGCCGACCAAGCTCACCGGCAGCCCGTCCGTTTGAACGAGGCAGTTTTCCGATCGTTCCGTCATCACCGAACCGTTGACAGCATTGCCCTGCCCGTCATGGCTGATGGCCGCGCGCGCGGCCTGTAGGGATGTGAAGGACCCAATGTCGTTCCAGCCGATGTCACACGGCACAACGGCCGCTTTTTGGGTGTGTTCCATAACGGCATAGTCAATGGACTCTGATGGACAAGCGCCGAAAATATCCGCGTCCAAATGAATAACATTATTCTGCGCGTCCGACGCTTCATAGGCCCGGCGGGCCTCTTTCGCGATGGGCGCTGCATGCGCCTCTGCCTCAGCCAAAAAACTCTCCGGTGAAAACAGGAAAATCCCGGCATTCCAAGCATAGCTGCCGTCATCCAGGTATTTTTGCGCCGTCGCCGTATCCGGTTTCTCGCGAAACGCGTCAACTTTATAAACCCCGTCTTCCAGAGCTTCTCCGCGGGCAATATATCCATAGCCCGTTTCGGGCGCGTCAGGGGTTATGCCAAATGTCACCAAATAGCCGTCCTTTGCCGCCGGAACAGCGCGCTTAATGGCAGATCTGAACGCAGCCGGATTTTTGACGTGGTGATCCGCCGGCACCAGCATGACCAAACTGTCTTTACGCTTGGCCGCGTGGCAGGCGGCAACGACGGCGCACGGCGCCGTGTTTCGGCCGACCGGCTCCACAATACAGGCATCGACCGCGCGGCCGATATCGCTCATCTGCGCCAAAATAGCGTCCACATGCAGCGCATTACAAATAAAGACAGGATCAGAAAACATCTCACTGTCAAAGCGCTCAACGGTTTCCTGGACCATTGTTTGCTCCGTGACCAAAGGCAGGAGCTGTTTTGGATTGGCTTGACGGGAGAGCGGCCATAATCGGCTACCGGCGCCGCCTGACATAATAACCGGAATAATATGGGTCATGCGATGGGCTCTCTTAGTCTTCAGCGGCCCCGGGATTAACCTCGCCCAGAGGCGTCGCTTTGATCACGGGCTCGCCTTTAAATGCGAAATAACGACTGACATTATAGCCCTGATCTCTTAACATATTCTGCACGCTGTCTTCACCCAATAAATGGCTCAAACCGACGGCGGCAAATCCGGTCCCGCTATCCTCCATGAACCGTGTCATTTGCTCGGTCCAGTTTTGGTTGCGCTTGACAATCAGCGCCTCATAAAGCTCAGGAGATCGATCTTTCATGGTTGTGCCCATCATATCGCGCAATTCCCGCTCATTCCCCTCAGCCCATTTCTCGGCGATCTGCACCAGATCGGAACCGATGGAATTATATTTCTCCATGGTCTCAACCAAGAGGTTTAGCTGAGCATATCGCGGCAGGTCCGCACTGGCCCGGATTTGCGTTTCTGCATCGTCCAAATAGATGACGTTTTTCTGTAAGCGTTCAGCGCGGTTTTTAAGGGCCTCATCGGCTGAAAGCTCTGCGGTCAGCCCGGCGTCCTGCGCCGCGGCCATTGTGATCATTTCGCCGGCCAGCCAAGGTTTCATGGTTTGCAAAACGCCCAGGGGAATTTTCCCGTTATGACTGACCGCCTCCAAAAGCTTGATCTGATAAGAGTCAAACCCGTCCGATAAACGCCGCCCGCCCTGATATTGACCGAGAGATTGTGTCAGGACCACAATATCAATGCCGGCTTGGCCGCTCGTATCCAGTTCAAAGAAAACCGTCCCCGACTCGTCAAACACGTCTTTCATATCATTTTTTTGCCAGTCCAAATCCGACGGCAGCAAATGCACGGTCCCATATAAATAGAGCTTGCTGTCATAGTCTTCCACGACCCAGATCGGCGGTCCGTCATTACGGGCTTTGGCATCGGCAACTCTTTGCCGCACATCATCATTTTGTCCGCAAGACGAGAGGAACAGACAAGCACAGAGCAATATAAGTGACAGGTTTTTCAACATGGCGCAGTATTTGGCGAATTCAGCCGCGCCGCGCAAGCCAAAATGTAAATTCATAACATTATTTAAGACCAGTCCCCTGGCCGAATTTATCGACGGGACGCTTGCACGCCCGTCCATATTCCACTAGAGAGCGCTCTGGCTCAAAGGCACCCGTAGCTCAGCTGGATAGAGCGCTGCCCTCCGAAGGCAGAGGTCATAGGTTCAAATCCTATCGGGTGCGCCATTTTTCTTCGTCAAGATAGCCTTGAAATCGCGGCCCGTCCCTTTACTGAGCGACTATGACATTTTATCAAATTTCACATTCGGATTGGGACATCGAAATTGATCTTGAGAACGGCAGTTTGTTTCGAAAATGCCGATTTAGAGATCAGCCGATATTTCGGGACTTTGACGAAACTGGTGACAACGGGTTTTTAC
>CALJNJ010000063.1 GCA_937981945.1 uncultured Caulobacterales bacterium
CACAAAGGTCTGGATGATCTGGGCTATGATTTATGCGCTGATCCGAGCCCGGTTATTGCCGCGCGCCGGCCCAATGAAGTCTTATGCGCCATGGAATGGAACTGGCTTTTGGAAAACGGTCTTTACGTGAATTTGGCCGTACCGCCCGGAACGCCGCAATCCAGTTCGCTTTTGCGGATATCTTTATCAGCCGCGCACACCGAAGATGACGTCACTCAAATCATCGATAAGTTCGCCAAGCTCAAAGAGAAGCAGCCCGAACTGATGCAGGATTTCATGAAACTGGCAGGCTAGCGAAACGCGCCTTTTCGCCAATATTTATAAGCCAGGACCGGTGACCATATGACCGGATGCTTCTTCTGACTTTCACTGGCATTTATGCGAACGCCGGAATGCTTTTCCAGCTTATGTTGGACGTATTCAAATCCGCCTTCAAATGTAAATGCGCTCGACAAAATGCGAATGGCGGCAGCCGGTTTTCCGAGAAGTCGCCTGAAAAACCACTTGGTCTTAATGGCCGGTGCAGATGCCGGGGGCAGGGCATACATGCCGTCTTGGTCTGCCGGACCGTACAATACCTCCATAATCCCCGTATATCGTTCCCCATAGCGGTTGACGATTTCTTCAGCGCGTCCCTCGGAGCTTTCGGGTCTGAGCTCAGTGCGGTAGCTTTGCATAAATCCGCGGGCCCAAAACTTTGAGGCGGTGGCGCGGCCTTCGAATAATGGAAACGTTTGGGCGGCCATATGCCGAACGGCAGTTTCGCGGGCGCGCATCACCCGGCTAAATATTGTTTCATCACTTGGAAATAAAACCACGCAGGGCTGCGAAAAACGGCCCCACGTCGTCGACAGAAATGCACCGGCGCCGCAGCGCCGTTCAAAAGCTTTTATGGACATAACCGAATATTTGCATGTGGTCTTGATATCGCCCTCATGCATCATTTCGTGGTAATAAACGGCCGGCGGAAACATCGCGTTGAGGATCACGCGGATCGGGTTTTTATGGGTCTTGCGATAGCTGTCCACAAGCACATAAAAATCGAGCATATTGTCCGGATTATCCATGTCCCGCAGGCTGGAGCCGTAATAGATAAAAGCCAGAACGCGGCCGGGGTGCCGGCTTCGAATGTCTGCGCAAACAGCCTGAATACGTTCCGACGGCTCTACATATTCTTGGGCTAAAATTGACTGAATGTCTTGGGTCATTACGCGACGAAGACTACAGGCCGGGTCGGGCGGATTTCAATAGATTTTGCGGAACCTTTAAGACGTTCGCCGTCCATGACCGTCGGGCCGGAATATTTCATTTCAATAAAATCAGCTTTCCAGCTTTCCACGCCGTCGGTTTTATCCAGCTTTTCAAATCGTTTAAGCGCAGCGGCGAAGACAAGAGACAACACGTTTTTATTATCGCCGCGCACATAAGTCATGCGCAGCGGAGAATCGCCTTTGCCCCAAAACGGATCTATGCCGAAAATAAACCCCGGCAGAGTGGTGACAATGGTGCCCAAATGATCTTCATCCAACACGGTTTCTTCGCCCGGGCTTGAAACCACTAAATGCACGGGGCTGGGCTCCATAAATGATTTTTCGTTTTCCGTACCGCGGCCCAGCGCAGCGGCGATTGTTGAATATACGGCGCCGGCCGTCGCCTTACCCGCCGCTTTGGTTTTGTTCTGATAATAGTCGGTGGCCATAGGGATGGCCCCGCTGGAAAATAAAAACCCAAAATGCGGCTGGCCTTGATCGATGCGGACTTCCAATAGGGACAGGGAATTTATGTTATCGCCCTCATTATTGATCAGGTTTTTGAGCTTTTGCGCGCTCATATTTTTAACGCCGATGACACCCGATACCTGATTGGTGGTGCCGCCGCTGACCAGCGTAAATTTGGCGGGCGGGGTGCCGGCCGGCAGCGCCCGAAAATATTCGGTCATGACAATCGAGGCAGTACCGTCACCGCCTTCGACAAAAATGTGCGTCGTCGGTTGCTCCAATTGCAGAGCCAAGTTTTCCTTGAACGTTTCCCGGTCCTGACAGGTAATCACCCGTGCATTGACATGTTTTGCCAAGTCTTCGAGCCCGGAGCCTTTTCTTTGAACGCGGCTGCTATTGGGATTGATGATAAAAAGCGGAGACACGAATTAGCTCCGCTTGACCTCAAGGCTCTCTGTTTTGAGAGTCAGAAAGCTGCCGAAAAGCGCAAACAGAGCCAGCGGAAACAAAATGGCCCAAGCAATGCTCATACCGCCGGACGTGGCGAATGTCGCCATAGCTCCGTCGATAATCAGGAAAATGAAACCCATGGCCAGACCGCCAAGTAAGGCCAAATCGCCATTGTCCTGCCGGCCCGTACGCTGCATGAGCGGAACGGCACATAACAGTAAAACAAGCGCCGCCAGCGGGCGGGTTAATCGATGCCAATACCAGAACCCGTAAGCAAAGCGGGGTTTGGCCCCTGAATTGCCGCGTTCGCTGAAGTTTTTCATATCGCCCAAACTGAGATCACGCGGTTCGGCGGCGAGACGGGCAATCGTATCCGGCGTATGAATGGTTTCCCAGCGCCGGTCTTTGCCGTCATCATAGGCTTTGCGGGCTTCTCCGTCCGCGCCTTCGATTTCCAATTTCTGAACGTTTTTGAGGACCCAGCCTTTACCGTCATAGACCGCCCACTGAACCCAATTGGCGTTGATCAGCGTGCCGTTTTCATTGCGTTCAAAAATTTGAAGATTAGAGAGCTCATTCATCCCCGGACGCCCGGCGGCGCGTATAATGTCATTGCCGTCTTCCATCCAAAGCGGGTTTTTGTCGGAAATGTTTTTTATTTTATACTCGCCAATGCCCCAAGCCTGCAGGGCGCGCACGGCCGGCGGCATGGCGTAATTGATAAAGGTGATACTGGCGATTGAGCAAAACAGGACAATCGGTGTCAGCAAAAATAATTGTTTTAAGGCGGAGATCCCAAAACCCATCAGGGCCACCAATTCATGATTGCGGATCAAGCGAACAAAAACCAACAGGGCCGCCACGACCAACGTAAACACAAATATTCGGTCAAAAATAACGGGAGCTCTGTAGAACATATATCGGAATGTATCTGAGAACTTTCCGTCGCCCGTCATGATATCGCTGCCATTGGCCAGAGAGTCCAAAAGCCCGATCAACAGCAAAAAGCCAAAAACCACGGACAGCCAAATGGTCAGATAGTTTTTAGAGAGATAGGTGAGGAATTTAAACATTCGTCGACCTGCCTGAGAATATTCGGCGAAGCTCGGTGACTTCTTTTTGGACCCATTCAAATACGCCGCGCATCCAATGCCCGATTGAGGTCAAAGGCGGCTGCCCCATTTTATAGGCGCTTTTCCTGAAAATGTAGAAAGCGAACAGTCCGACCAGAATAATGGTGGGCCAGATTCCGGCCCAAGGCGGAATGGCCCCTTTGGCGCCCTGGCTTTGACCAAACTCCAGAGCCTTTTGCAAAGAGACCAACATTACAACGCCAATGAAAATACCGGCAGAGGAGGGGTTGCGCCCGTAATTGAGTCCAAACGGAACGGCGATAAACGGTAAGATCAACAGTAAAACAGATTTTGCGATGCGCAAATGCAGCGCCGCATTATTGACGTCTTTACTGATGGTGGTGTTGACCGTGCCGTTTCTGTTGGCGAATAATTCCGATGACGTCATTTCCCGTTCGTCTTCGCCGCGAATTCGATATGGCCGAACGGAAGCCGCATCGGCAACGGACATGCCTTCAAATGTGAAATCTCCCTCAAGAGAATTGGTGCGCGATATTTGACGGGTTTGACCGCCGGCCAATTGCAGAACAGGGTCTTCAGTGTCTTCACGA
>CALJNJ010000064.1 GCA_937981945.1 uncultured Caulobacterales bacterium
TCCTGAGAGCCCTCCCACATGATTTTTGTGAGTTTCTGAGACAGCGAATCGTCAACCTCTTCGAAGACTTCACGCGCCGCGCTGAAGTTCTCAGCCATCTCCTGCCCCATGCCGACAAACTGACTGCCCTGACCGGGGAAAACGAACGCAAATTTCATGATAATCCTCTGATAGGAGCCTTGAACAAGCTCTCTAAGTTCATTGTGGCTTCAACCAAATTTTAAGACCTTGTTAAGCCCGCTTCTTCATAAATACGTAACGAATCTATCGGAACCGACTCATATGTCAATTTTTAAGCGGCTGACCGGCAAGAAAAAAGGGGGAAAGTCAGCGCCTGACGAGACCCCTCTTGTGCTTGATGAAACTGCCGACCTTGCGGGGGAGGACGTCGATATTTTATTGCCGAAATCTGCTGAAGACGCCATTCCGTCCTTAAGCGGGTTCACCGATGATGAACGGGACGTCATTCGCTCCATCCTACTGGATGAAAAAACACCCCGATTTGACGACCCCGACGCTGACCTTCCCGAAGTCACGGGAACCCGTCAGAAAAAAACGGTCGATGAGATATTAAAAGACAACGGTTATCAAACTGCCCTGGGCGTTCTTCGCGGCGAAATCGATACGGATGACATAGAAGAGACAGAATTCGAGAATTTGATCGCCGGTGACGAAGCTGAACCGGCTGAACTGAATGAAGATATACCGGAATTCGAATCTGAAATCGAAGAATTGATTTCCGAAGAGGTTGAAGATTTGATTTCGGACGAAATTGAACCGGCCGAAATAGAAGAAACAGAAGTTCTTCAGGATGAAAAATTGACAGAAGAGACCGAAATAACGGCCGAAATTGATGACGAACCCTTACCGGCGGAAATCTCCGCCTCCTTACAGGAAGAAGAGAAACGAGACCCCGTTATGACAACAGGAATCGACCCTATTGATGAAATTGAAACCGAATTAGCGACGGCATCTGTGAGATCAGACGACGAGACTGTCAGTGATACGGCGCCACGCGGAGCCCGCAGATCAGGCCTTCGGGAAATGCGCATGGATATCACGCAAATCTCTTCAGATATCGAACAAGGCGATTCCATGTTCAGGCGGGCTCAGCAGCGTGTTGAGAACCTCACAACATTTATCGAACGGGCTGAGGTCGACTTTTCTTTGCTTGATCGTCTTGAGCCTGAAAATCGGGCGCTTAAGTCTGAAAATCTGACCCTGAACTCCGAGCTTGAGAAGCGCAAAACCAAAATTTCGCAATTAAACGCGTCACTGGAAGATATTCAGCGCCGTTATGGCGACGCGCAAAGCGAACTTGACGCCACACACAGTAAGCTGGCGCAAACTTCCAAGAATTTGGAACGTTCCGACCGTGATATCAAAGAGCTCAATATACGCCTGGAAGAACTCAGAGTGAAATCCGATCGGGCGCGCAATGATCTAGACGTGGAGAACCGGGAAAACAGCAATCTGAGAACCCGTATTACGGAAATCACCGAACAACTTGACCGCGCGACCTCAGAAAAGCTGAATTTTGCCAAACAAATCGAAACTCTGAAAATTGACGTCACGGATCAGACTGAAAACCGCGAGAAAATGCGTGATGAAGCGTCAGATTTGCGCTTTGCGCTGGAAGAAGCTCAGCGGCAAAACACCCAAATGCGCGGCGAGATTACCTCTGTTCATGAGGAAATACGCGGATTTAAAACCCAATATGAGTTCAACATTCTAAAACGTGACGAACGGATCTCGGATTTGGAGTCTCAAATCATTGCCCTGAATGACAAGCTGCGCATGAAAGAAGATTTGATTGAAAACACGACCCGCGACATTTCTTTGCTCCGCCGGGAACGGACGGCGCAGGATCTTGAGCGCGAACGCCTTGAGCAAACGCTGAAAGATCAATCTTCGCGCCTGCACAATACGGAAGATGAGCTGCTGCGCTCAAAGAAATTTGCTGACGACCTTGATCAAAAGTATAAGGATGTTGCTGATAGTTTGGCGAGAAACTCCGAATTGCGTCAGCAATCCCGGCCGGTTCAGACGCCCGACATCAGCCCGTCTCAGTTCCAATCAGACGATATTCCGCTCAGCGCCTCAGGGTCTGATGCGCCCCGCGCCGAACGTATTGCGCCAACCCCGCAAATCACCGATGATATCGAAGATATGCTGACGGATTACAAACTGGGTCTTCGCAACTCCATTTAAATCAGAAAACACTTGAATCCATAGAGAACTCCTTCTAAAGGGGCCGCTTCAACGGTTGCGGTCCGCGCCGGTCTGTTTTGACATGGGGTCAAAACACCGAAACGGAGCCATCGTATCAGGTAAACCTTCTATCGCCTGACTGCGCCGCATCCCAACATGAAGGACACTTTATGTCTCTCTATGAGCACGTGGTTATTTCACGTCCCGACATCTCTCCGACACAGGTCGAAGAAATTGTCGAAAACATCAGTAAAAAAGTACAAAATATGGGCGGCTCCGTCGAAGGCGCTGAATATTGGGGACTCCGCAATCTGGCTTACCGGATGAAGAAGAACCGTAAGGCCCATTACAATCTTTTGAAAATTAACGCGGAAGCTTCCGTCATCCACGAAATTGAGCGCCAACACCGCATCAATGAAGACATTCTACGCTATATGAGCATCCGCGTTGAAGAATTCAGCGAAGATCAGTCTCCGATCATGAAGAAGCGCGAAGAACGTAAGCGCCGCGATAAGGACAGAGGATAAGATGGCTAAAAAGAATTCAATCAAAATTGAAAACCTGCCGACACGGACACCGTTTCGTCGTCGCAGAAAAGTTTGCCCGTTCTCAGGTGAAAACGGACTGACCATCGATTATAAAGATCCGAAAATGTTGCAGCGTTATATGTCTGAAAAAGGCAAGATCGTTCCTTCACGGATTACCGCCGTTTCCCGTAAAAAGCAGAGAGAATTGGCTCGCGCCATCAAACGCGCCCGCTTTTTGGCTCTTCTGCCTTACGAACGTAAGTAGGAGCCAAGAGCATGGAAGTTATTCTGTTAGAACGCGTCGAAAAACTCGGTGCAATGGGAGACGTGGTCTCTGTTAAGCCCGGCTTTGCCCGCAATTTTCTGCTGCCACAGCAAAAAGCTCTGCGCGCAACCAAGGCCAATATGGCCCGGTTCGAAGCCGAGCGTGAGTTTCTGGAAGCCCGTAACGCTGAAGCCCGTGAGAACGCGGCGAATGACGGCAAGTCCATTGACGGCAACAGCTACATCATCATCCGTAAGGCCGGCGAAACCGGTCAACTTTACGGTTCTGTCGCATCCCGTGATATCGTCGAAATTATGGGCGGTAACATCAAGCGCAATATGGTGAAGCTTGAAAACCCGATCAAAGCCTTGGGCATGCACGAAGTTGAAATTAAGCTCCACGCTGAAGTCTCAGCCAAAGTCACAATCAATGTGGCCCGCTCGAAAGACGAAGCCGAGCGTCAAGCTCGTGGTGAAGACGTCATCGCCATGCAATTGGCCGAAAACAAAGCTGACACGGAGGCAGGTGCTGCCGAACGTGCTGCCATCGCTGCCGAGATGTTTGACGACAACTTTGTCCCTGAAAACTTAGGCGACGAAGAAGAGGCTGAAGACGCTGCACCGGCTCAGGAAGCTGAGGCGGAAACTGCTGAAGCGCCGAAAGGCGAAGAAGAATAAATCAGTCTCTCTCCACAAAAACTGATTTAGGCCCGGTTCTGTTTCAGAGCCGGGTTTTTTTATTGCGTCCGGCAATTAAGCCAGCATAGTCTGCCTTATGCTGACCCGACTCTTACTCATGCGCCACGCCAAATCGTCTTGGGCTGACGAGAGCCAAACCGATCATGAAAGACCGTTAAATGCGCGCGGAGAACGCGCCGCTGAAGCTGTCGGGAGAGCCCTGACCGCGCGCGGGTTTGCGCCCGATATTATTTGGTCATCCGACGCAAAAAGAACCCGGCTGACCGCGCTTATTTTGATCCGGGCAATCCCGGGCGCTCAGCAAGTGGAATATATTTCAGGCTTCTACCATGCATCAGCCCATAATGTTTTGGAGATTTGCGAGCAGCGCGGCGAGCCAATAAAGCCTTTAATGCTTTTGGGTCACAATCCCGGCTGGAGCGCGCTTCATCAGCATTTCACGGGCCAATATCATAATTATCCCACCGGCGCCTGTACGGTTTTGTCACGGGTTAATGACGGGCATTGGCTGTCGCCTGACAGCTGGGCGTTCAAAGACCTGGTTCTGCCCCGAGAGCTTGAATGAAAAGAGCCCTGACAGTCTTTTGGCGCTTCGGGCGCGCCTATCTTTTTTACCCCGTTATGATCGGCATATTTCTGTGGCTCTACGTTAAAAATGCCCATTGGGTATTCGGACTTATGGTTATTGCAGCCATTTTTATACTCGACCCCATATGGGGCCGAATGGCGAAGAACGCCGTTCAAATGTGGCAAAGAAGAAAGTAGCTATTTGTTCAAAGACAGGATCGTGTCGTGCTCTCTGAGCGTGTATAAAAGCCACATCGCGCCGATAATAGGCAGAGCCGCATAGAACATAATCTGGAAATTCTCAGAACCCGGAATCAAATATGGCAGCGTAAACGCCGTCCCGACAGCGTGCAGCAAGAGCACCAGCAAATAGCTCCAACGCTTTTTAATGCCAAAGAAAAATGCCAATAACAGGATTACCCAAAACACGCCGATTAATGTGTTCATCACATCGGGCATTTCCGAGATTTTGTAATATTTGGCTGCGATACCTTTGGACGATTCAGGTTTGGTGAAGCGCATCAGCACCCAGGGCGCCAGAAATATAACGACTAAAAGCCGTGTCACGAATAGTGGTAATTTAATTTTATCGGTCATGAAGATCTCCCCTTACTTTTCCGGCTTATAATACGCCGAATTCCTTATTACCGGTATATTTCATTCAATCTTTTGTGACCCTACCCGGCTTCGCCGCGCAGACGGGCTTTGGCTTTTTCTGCCCCCAGCACCGGCAACATCTTATTCATTTCCGGTCCGCGGGCGCGTCCGGTCAACGCCAGACGCAAAGGCATAAACAGCGACTTCCCTTTGCGGCCCGTGGTCTCTTTCAGATATGATGTCCAATTCCCCCAGCTGTCATCATCCAAACTTTCCGGCAAAGCATCCGCTGCCAGGGCGCAAAATTCAGCGTCTTCCGGTTCAATCTGACCTGCCATCGGCGCAAATGCCATGACGCTCCACCCGGCCGTTTCCCCCAATTTACCAATATTGGAGCGAATGAGATTCCAAAAATCTTCCCCGCCGGCCACGCCCAAATCGTACAGGCGATCTTTGACGTCTTTGTAGGGCGTTTCATGCAGAAGTTTACCGTTCAGCATATCCAGCTCATCTTCATCAAATCGGGCCGGTGCCCGGGAGACTTTGTCAAATGAGAATTCTGAGGCGAGC
>CALJNJ010000065.1 GCA_937981945.1 uncultured Caulobacterales bacterium
AGCGAGTTTGGCATTCTTTAGCCGGACTGCAGGCTCAGAACTTTCAGCATCCTCGCTTGTGACAAGTTTGTTTTTGACCCGGCCTGCCAAAGTCGGGTCCAGCTGTTTTCGGCTAAGCTCATTGACCGACAGATCTTTATATTTACTGCCGTGCTGGTCCAGTGTTGTGGTGACACAACCGGAAAGGCCTAAGCCGGCCATCGCTGCGATAATTACTAAATTTTTCATATTCTTTACCCCGGAATTTCTCTGATTATGGTGACGATCACCGGCACCATAATAATGCAAAACAATGTTGGGAAAATGCACAACACCAGCGGTACGGACATTTTCGCCGGCAAAGCCGTCGCTTTTTCCTCAGCTTTAAGCATTCGGTCTTTGCGTAAATCACCTGCGGCCGCCCGCAGAGACCTTGTCAAACTTGTCCCCAAATTATCCGATTGAATAATCATCATGACGATGGAGTGGATCTCAGGCGTATCAACGCGGGAGGCCAAATTCAGTAATGTTTCAGCGCGTTTCCGGCCGGCTTGGAATTCCAATGTCGCGATCTGAAATTGCTCAGAGACAATCGGGTGAGCGGCTTCCATGTCTTCAGCGACATATTTAAGAGCGGCCGGGAATGACAAACCCGATTCCAAACAAACCAGGAGCATATCCAGCGAGTCCGGAAGGCCCTCCGTAAATTTTTGGCGCCGTTCGCCAATTCTGGATTTAACAAAGAGAAACGGCAGAAATGAGCCGAACAGAGCTGAGCCCGTCATAAACATGACTAAGACAGGCGCCGATGGCATGACCTGCAAAATGAACATCAAGAACGCGACCAGAACACAAACCAAACCGGCCATAATCAAGCGGACCATGTAATAGATGACCGGCGCGTCTTTACTGTAATATCCGGCCGAAACTAAAAGATTTTTCCGCTTATTGCTGACGTCGTCTTTTTCCTTTTTCAGCATTTCCCGAAAAGGTGTCAGACTTTTTTGAACTTTTGAATTTGCTTTTCGAACAGATAATGCATCGGGATCAGATCCGCCCGCAGCATCCAGCCTGGCATAGGCATTTTCCCGTCCGCGAAGGAACATGTAAACAGCAATCAGCAGTAAAGCTAATGTGCCGAAGCTTAACCCGTAAATAATTAATTCGCCCACTTTTTCGCCCTCAGTTTTTTCAAATTTTGAAATTGATCAATTTATAAATCCAATACATGCCCAGCACGTATAAAACGGCCGGAATGGTCATACCGATCTTGAAAATAATATCGTCAGCATAGGTAACGTAATAGGTCGGGTTCATCAAACTAATGATCAGAAACATAACCAATGGCATTGCGCCAACAATAAAAGCCGATGCTCTGCCCTCAGCGGATAAAGCCCAAACCTTCTTCTTCATTTCACGTCTCAACCTGATAATATTGGACAGATTTTCCAAGACCTCTACCAAATTACCGCCGGTTTCTTTTTGGATGCTGAGCGCCGAAATAAAGAATCTCAGATCATCATTGGGAAACCGGTCAGCCATGTTTTTCATGGCTGTATCCCGGTCCAATCCGTAATTAATCTCGTCGATGACCAGACCAAATTCTGATCCGATAGGATCCGGCATTTCATTGGAAACCATTTCCATCGCAACCGCCGCCGGGTGACCGGCCTGCAGTCCGCGGGAAATCAGGTCAATCGCCCCGACCAATTGATCGGCGAATTTTTTTTGTCGTCTTGAGGCTTTAACTCTCAAAAACAAAAACGGTCCAAGCAGAGCAAACGCAAATAGGAGCAATCTGGCGACAATACCCATATTCAAATTGAAGCCGATAAATATAGCGAGAAAAGCCAAGCCCACGGAGAATGCGAAAAACATTGTCGGGCTAATGCCCACATTGGCGGACCATAATAAGGACCGAATGTTGGGAAAAATGGAATCAAACAAACTGCCTTGTCGTTTTGATTTCTTCAAAATCTCAAAGGCGGCGGCGGTATCACCTGTCTTCTTAATTTGTTTGAGCCGCTTATTGGCAATACGCTCATTTTGCGCGCCCGAAGACAGGAGCATATACGCCCCTTGAAACAGCATCAGCACGGTCACAATAATCAGACCGTAAACGATAAATTCTACATATTGTCCCATTTCGCCCCCTTGAAATTACAACCCGAAATCTTCCGGGATTTCCAAACCATTAGCCTGGAAAATATCGAAAAAGTTCGGTCTGACACCGGTGTATTGAAAGTCTCCAACGACTTTGCCGTCATTGTCGATGTATTTTTGGACAAACCGGAAAAGCTCCTGCATGGTAATGACATCGCCTTCCATGCCGGTGATTTCCTGAACGGAAACAACGCGTCTCGTACCGTCTGCGAAACGTTTGATTTGAACAATGACATCAAGAGCGCTGGCAATTTGCCCGCGAACGGATTTCGCCGGTAAATCCATACCGGCCATCCCGATCATTTGTTCAACCCGTGCCA
The DNA here is from genome assembly GCA_937981945.1 of uncultured Caulobacterales bacterium. Taxonomy (GTDB): domain Bacteria; phylum Pseudomonadota; class Alphaproteobacteria; order Caulobacterales; family Maricaulaceae; genus JACOMS01. The sequence goes on from CALJNJ010000065.1 coordinate 2,463, forward strand.
AAGCATCCCGCGGTGTATTGGCGTGAACTGTTGTAATGGATCCGTCATGGCCCGTATTCATGGCCTGTAACATATCGAAGGCCTCGCCGCCCCGAATTTCGCCCAATATGATCCGGTCAGGTCGCATCCGCAGTGCGTTTTTAACCAGCATGCGTTGATTAACTTCGCCTTTACCTTCAATGTTTTGCGGGCGGGTTTCCATTCTGACAACATGGCGCTGTTGCAATTGCAGTTCGGCAGCATCTTCAATGGTCACAATACGTTCCGAATTTCCGATAGAATGAGACAATGAGTTGAGCATTGTGGTTTTACCCGTACCCGTACCGCCGGCAATTAGGACATTCAGCCGGCAGGCTACGACACCTCGAAGCGCGTCAGCGCAGCCCTGCGCGATCGATCCGATCTCGATCAATCGGTCCAGATTAAACGGGATTTTGGAAAATTTCCGAATGGAGACTGAAGCTCCGTCCAGTGTAATGGGCTGAATAACGGCGTTAACCCGTGATCCGTCCGGCAAACGCGCATCAACCAATGGCGAGGACTCATCGATCCGCCGGCCCACATTGACAACAATCCGATCGATAATTCGCAGCAAATGATCTTCGTCTTTGAATTTTACCGCCGTATCTTCAAGCTTACCATAGCGCTCGACAAAAACCTCTTGCGGACCGTTGACCAAAATGTCTGAAACGGAAGGGTCAGCCAGTAAAGGCTCTAAAGGGCCAAAGCCCAAAAGCTCATCAACGATCTCTGACGCTAATTTAGCGGTTTCCGCGCCTGAAAGCGGGCGGTCTTCTTCAAGAAGAATTTCATTTAAGAGATCCGTGATTTCCTGCGTCAGCGCCGGTTTTTCAATTTTGTCCAATATTGAAAGATTAATCTCATCAATAATTTTTTGGTGCAGTCTGACCTTGAGGTCGAGATAGTCTTTCGAAAAATCGACCTCTTCGCCAATGGGTGCAAAAGATAAGCTCGATTTTGTCGACGGCGCAGCTGTCTTAGCGTCACCGTTTTTCGCGGCCGGCTGCTCCCGGGTGATAACATCAACCGGCGGCTCTATGTCTTTGGACTTCTCTGAGTCAAAAAATGAAAACTTCATAC